>NZ_QOBB01000206.1:0-12450 GCF_024704855.1 Burkholderia sp. HAN2018
CGACGCGGACGGCACGGTCGCCGCCGGGGTCGACCCCGGATGGGGCGCCGACGCACCATGCTGCGCGACCGCCGTGCCGCCGGATGCCGCGACGGGTGCGGACGCTGCCGCCGTACCCGATGCGCCGGATGCGCCGGATGCAGCGGATGCCCCGGCCGGTGCGAGTGCCGCGCCTGTCGCATCGAGCGCCGGCACGGTCAGCGTCGCACCGACTTTCAGGCGACTCGCGTCGTGCTTCATGAACGCCTGCGGATTGGCGTCGAACAGCGCGCGGCCGGCGCGCGCGAGCACACCGGGATCGCGCGACTGCGTGGCCGCTTTCGCGATGTCGTTCAACGACTGGCCGGGCTGGACCGTCACGGTAAGCGGCACTGCACCACCGGCAGCGGACGCCGGCAGTTCACCGGTGCCGGCCGCCCAGGCCGATGCGGTTGCGCCGAGCGCCAGGATCGCCAGCGCGCCACGCACGGCGCGCGACAGACGGGACTGACGCGGAAACAAGGAAATTCGGGACATCGTTGGCTCTATCGCCGCGCGTGGGCGCGGCTCGGATTCGCGGTTGAAAGCGTCAATAAAGTTGCCGCAGAAATGCAAAAGCGTCGCGTTGAACGCGACGCTTTCGGCGGGTCTGTGCGTCGTAACCGCGTAGTTTACTTCACGTGATCGGGTTCGGGCCGAATTCGTCGCCGATGGGTGCAACCGGCCGCGTTCGCGCGTCCGCGCGCCCGCCGGCCGGGCCGCTTCGATGCCAGGGTTCACATGGTGCGACCAGCGTTCCCGATCGATCGGAAGCACACCTCCCTCAACTGAAAGATGCCCGGCCGCATCCCGTCCCGAACGAATGGCGCGCCCCTTGCCGCTCACCCGGCGCCCTGCCCACTCCGGGGCTCGATGCTGCGCCACGACCGCGAAATCGGGCACGTTTGCTCAATAAATCGCGCCACCTGCCGTTAATGGATTAGCAATCTCCAATAAAAACAAATCCCGCCGATCACCAAAACAATTCAAATAAATTTCAATTGACCGATAAGAGGCCAATTCCCCTCTCTTATCGACGAATTCGACATCTTCACCCTCAATCCCCCGCCCCACAAGGCTTTCAAGCCTCACCTCAGTTTCATTGCTCATACGAAATCAATCATTTCGACAACAATTCAATTACATTACACAAAATTACACAGATCGAATAATTGCCGTCGCTACGATCGTCTTCAAACAAGAATCGGCGCAGTTCGACCACCGCGTACACACCTGCCGGAAAGGCAGGCACGCGCCTGGCCAGACTGACGTCGTGAGGTGCCAGGGAGGCATCGCGCAGTCGCACGACTGCATCTACTCACCAGCTCGTTACGGGGATCGAACATGGGCTATCAACAGGGTTTGAGCGGGTTGGCCGGCGCGGCGAACCATCTCGACGTGATCGGCAACAACATCGCGAACGCAAACACGGTCGGCTTCAAGCAGGGGCGCGCAAACTTCGCCGACATGTACGCGAATTCGGTTGCGACGTCGACCAACACGCAGATCGGCATCGGCACGCGGCTCGCGTCGGTGCAGCAGCAATTCGGCCAGGGGACGATCAACACGACGAAGTCGTCGCTCGACATCGCGATCAACGGCAACGGCTTCTTCCAGATGTCGAACAACGGCGTGACGACGTACTCGCGTGACGGCGTATTCCACCGGGACAAGAGCGGCGCCATCGTCGATTCGCAAAACCGCAACCTGATGGGCTATGCGGCAGGCCCGGGCGGCGCGATCAATACCGCGGCGACCGTGCCGCTGCAGGCGCCGACCAACAACATCGCCCCGCAGGCGACGACGAAGATCACCGGCCAGTTCAACCTGAACTCGCAGGACAAGGTGCCGGCCAAGACGCCGTTCAACCCGGGCGACAACACCACGTACAACTACAATTCGTCGATCCAGGTCTACGACACGCTCGGCGGCTCGCAGCAGGTGTCGATGTATTTCACGAAGAACGCGGCCGGCACCTGGCAGGCCTACGCGGGAGTGCAGGGCCAGACGCCGACGAATCTCGGCACCGTCACGTTCGACACATCGGGCCGGATCACCTCGACGACGTCGGCCGCCACCGGCCAGCCGACGCCGAGCCTCGGTCAGTTCGCGTTTTCGATCCCCAACGCGTCGGGCGGCGCCAATCCGCAGAACCTGACGCTCGACCTGGGCGGCACGACGCAGTTCGGGGGAAAGAGCGGCGTGACCAACCTCGCACAAGACGGCTTCGCGAGCGGCACGCTGACGACGTTCTCGATCGGCACCGACGGCAAGCTGACCGGCAATTATTCGAACGGCCAGAGCGCGGTGCTCGGCCTGATCGCGCTCGCGAACTTCAACAACCCGAACGGGCTCGAGAACATTGGCGGCAATCAGTATGTGGAAACCGCCGCGTCGGGCGTGCCGCAGATCTCCGCGCCGGGCAGCACGAACCACGGCACGCTGCAGGGAAGTGCGCTGGAAAACTCGAACGTCGACCTGACGACCGAGCTCGTGAACCTGATCAAGGCGCAGCGCGATTACCAGGCCAATGCGCAGACGATCAAGACCCAGCAGACTGTCGACCAGACGCTGCTGAACATGCGCTGACGCGCACATGAAAAACGCGCCGCGCCAGCCTTGATATCGTCAAGGCCGGCGCGGCGCGCCATCTTGTGCAACGCGGCCCGCGCATCGCGGGCCGGACACACGAGCTTACTTGTCGAGCAGGATGCGCAGCATGCGGCGCAGCGGCTCGGCCGCACCCCACAGCAGCTGGTCGCCGACCGTGAACGCCGACAGGTATTCGCCGCCCATCGCGAGCTTGCGCAGACGGCCGACCGGAACCGTCAGCGTGCCCGTGACGTTCGCCGGCGACAGGTCGCGCATCGACGCTTCACGCTCGTTCGGCACGACCTTCACCCAGTCGTTCGCCGACGCGAGGATGCCGTTGATCTCGTCGAGCGGCACGTCCTTGTTCAGCTTGATCGTCAGTGCCTGCGAGTGGCAGCGCATTGCGCCGATCCGCACGCACAGGCCGTCGACCGGGATCGAACCGGGCTCGCCCATCGCCGGCTTGCCGAGGATCTTGTTGGTTTCCGCGCCGCCCTTCCACTCTTCCTTCGACATCCCGTTGCCGAGATCCTTGTCGATCCACGGGATCAGCGAGCCGGCGAGCGGCACGCCGAAGTTGCTGGTCGGCATCGCGTCGCTGTTCATCGCGGCCAGCACGCGGCGGTCGATGTCGAGGATCGCGGATGCCGGATCGGCGAGCTGCTCCTTCACCGCGCCGTTCAGCGTGCCCATCTGCGACAGCAGTTCGCGCATGTTCTGCGCGCCCGCGCCCGATGCGGCCTGGTAGGTCATCGCCGTCATCCAGTCGACGAGGTTCTCGCGGAACAGGCCGCCGAGCGCCATCAGCATCAGGCTGACCGTGCAGTTGCCGCCGATGAAGTTCTTCGTGCCCTTGACGAGCGCATCCTTGATCACGTCGAGGTTGACCGGATCGAGGATGATGACCGCGTCGTCCTTCATCCGCAGCGACGATGCCGCATCGATCCAGTAGCCGTTCCAGCCCGCCGCGCGCAGCTTCGGGAACACGTCGTTCGTGTAGTCGCCGCCCTGGCACGTGATGATCACGTCGCACTTCTTCAGCTCGTCGACGTTGGTCGCGTCCTTGAGCGTAGTCTCGTTTTTCGCGAACGACGGCGCTTTGCCGCCCGTGTTGCTGGTGCTGAAAAACACCGGTTCGATCAGGTCGAAATCGCCCTCTTCCTGCATGCGCTGCATCAGGACGCTGCCGACCATGCCGCGCCAACCTACGAGACCTACGTTCATGACTAACCCTTTGATGGAGCTTCCCCGCCATTTCCGTCCCCGGTGTGACCGCGCGGGGAAATAGGCGGGCACGACGGACGATCAGCGTTTAATGATCGTTTTCGTGGTAATGGTTTTCGTGATGACGATGGCGCGCGCACCCGCACGGGCAATGTTGCCGTGGAGTTTCAAGACCGGGGAGATCAGGGAAATTTGCGCCATCGTTCGAGTCTACACAAAGCCGGTTGCCCGCACAACGGCCAACCGCGCGCGAACCGGCCGATTTCGCGGCCCGTTCGCGCCCTTTCTACTTGCTTGCGTTACAGCGCCGCGACCACCGCGTCGCCCATCGCCGTCGTGCCGACCTGCTTGCCACCCGGCGTCGCGATATCGCCCGTGCGGTAGCCTTGTTCGAGCACCGTTTTCACCGCGCGCTCGATGCGATCGGCCTGCTCCGCACGATTCAGCGAGTAACGCAGCATCATCGCGGCCGACAGGATCGTCGCGAGCGGGTTCGCGATGCCCTTGCCCGCGATGTCCGGCGCCGAACCGTGCGACGGTTCGTACAGGCCCTTGTTGTTCTTGTCGAGCGACGCCGACGGCAGCATGCCGATCGAGCCCGTCAGCATCGACGCTTCATCCGACAGGATGTCGCCGAACATGTTGCCGGTGACGATCACGTCGAACTGCTTCGGCGCCTTCGCGAGCTGCATCGCCGCGTTGTCGACGTACATGTGCGACAGCTCGACGTCCGCGTACTCCTTCGACACGTCGATCATGATGTCGCGCCAGAACTGCGACGTTTCGAGCACGTTCGCCTTGTCGACCGACAGCAGCTTCTTCGCGCGCTTGCGGGCCGCCTGGAACGCGACGTGCGCGATGCGGCGCACTTCTGGTTCCGAATAGCGCATCGTGTCGAAGCCTTCGCGTTCGCCCGCGAACAGGCCGTCCGGTGCGGCCCGCACGCCGCGCGGCTGGCCGAAGTAGATGTCGCCGTTCAGTTCGCGCACGATCAGGATGTCGAGGCCCGCGACCAGCTCGGGCTTCAGCGGCGACGCATCGACGAGCTGCGGGTAGCAGATCGCCGGGCGGAAGTTCGCGAACAGCTCGAGATGCTTGCGCAGCCCGAGGATCGCCTGCTCGGGGCGCAGCGCGCGCTCGAGCGAGTCGTACTTCCAGTCGCCCACGGCGCCGAACAGGATCGCGTCGGCTTCCTTCGCGAGCGCCAGCGTCGCGTCCGGCAGCGGATGACCGCTTGCCTCGTAGCCCGCGCCGCCAACCGGCGCCTGTTCGAGTTCGAACTTCTCGTCGAGTGCGTTCAGCACCTTCACCGCTTCATTGACGATTTCCGGACCGATGCCGTCGCCGGGCAGCACTGCAATCTTCATGCGAAATTCCTGACTGGATAGGTTTTATGAGGCAGGCCGGCGAGCGCGCCGCCGGCGCGCCCGCCCGAAAGGCACGTCAGCCGACCAGCTTGGTATTGAGCCACGGCTGCTTCACGAGGCGCTCGGCCTCGAACTGGCGGATCTTGTCCGCGTGGCGCAGCGTGAGGCCGATGTCGTCGAAGCCGTTCAGCAGGCAGTACTTGCGGAACGCGGTGATCTCGAACGGATATTCGCGGCCGTCGCCCGAACGCACGACCTGCGCGTCGAGGTCGATCGTCAGTTGAAAACCGTTGAACGCAGCCGTCTCGTTGAACAGGTGATCGACCTGCTGCTCGGTCAGCACGATCGGCAGCAGCCCGTTCTTGTAGCAGTTGTTGAAGAAGATGTCCGCGAAGCTCGGCGCGATGATCGCGCGGAAGCCGTACTGCTGCAGTGCCCACGGCGCGTGCTCGCGCGAGCTGCCGCAGCCGAAGTTCTTGCGCGCGAGCAGCACGGATGCACCCTGGTAGCGCGGCTGGTTCAGCACGAAGTCGGGATTCAGCGGGCGCTTCGAGTTGTCCTGGCCCGGCTCGCCGTGATCAAGGTAACGCCATTCGTCGAACGCGTTCGGACCGAAGCCCGTGCGCTTGATCGACTTCAGGAACTGCTTCGGGATGATCGCGTCGGTGTCGACGTTCTCGCGATCGAGCGGCGCCACGACGCCGGTATGCACAATGAATTTTTCCATGATCCGTCTATCCGGTTGAAGGGCCGGCGTTCAGCCGGCGCACATCGACAAATTCTCGGCGGGAATCGTCACTCCGCGGCGCGCTTCAGCGCATTGCCGGCGGCGTTGACGTCCTGCCCGAAGCCCTGGACGGTATTGCAGCCCGCAAGGCCGAAGCCCAGCCCCGCAAGCGCCAGCGCGGCAACCAGCCGCGTTATGACCTTCGATGCCGTCACGCGTTACCCCAGCTTGCGAATGTCGACGAAGTGACCTTCGATCGCCGCGGCCGCCGCCATCGCGGGGCTCACGAGGTGCGTGCGACCGCCCGCACCCTGCCGGCCTTCGAAGTTGCGGTTCGACGTCGACGCGCAGCGCTCGCCCGGATCCAGCCGGTCGGCGTTCATCGCGAGGCACATCGAGCAGCCCGGCTCGCGCCATTCGAAGCCGGCGTCCGTGAACACCTTGTCGAGCCCTTCGCGCTCGGCCTGCGCCTTCACGAGGCCCGAGCCCGGCACGACCATCGCGAGCCGCACGTTCGACGCGACACGCCGGTTCAGCTTCTTCACGACGTAAGCGGCTGCGCGGATGTCCTCGATGCGCGCGTTCGTGCACGAACCGATGAAGATCTTGTCGACCTTGATCGACTCGATCGGCGTGTTCGGCTCGAGCGCCATGTAGGCCAGCGCACGCTCCATCGCGTCGCGCTTGACCGGATCCTTCTCGCGTTCGGGATCGGGCACGCGACCGTCGATCGACGTGACCATTTCCGGCGACGTGCCCCACGTGACCTGCGGCACGATCTCGGCCGCGTTCAGCTCGACCACGCGATCGAACTGCGCGCCTTCGTCCGACTTGAACTGACGCCAGTATTCGACGGCCTGATCCCATTCCGCGCCGGTCGGCACGAACGGACGGCCCTTCAGGTAATCGATGGTCGTGTCGTCCACCGCGACCATGCCCGCGCGCGCGCCGGCTTCGATCGCCATGTTGCAGACGGTCATGCGGCCTTCCATCGTCAGCGCGCGGATCGTCGAGCCGCCGAATTCGATCGCGTAGCCCGTGCCGCCGGCCGTGCCGATCTTGCCGATGATCGCGAGCACGATGTCCTTCGCGGTACAACCGCGCGGCAGCGCACCCTCGACCTTCACGAGCATGTTCTTGCTCTTCTTCTGCAGCAGGGTTTGCGTGGCGAGCACGTGCTCGACTTCCGACGTGCCGATGCCGTGTGCGAGCGCGCCGAACGCGCCGTGCGTCGACGTATGCGAATCGCCGCACACGATCGTCATGCCCGGCAGCGTCGCGCCCTGCTCCGGCCCGATGATGTGGACGATGCCCTGGCGCACGTCGTTCATCTTGAACTGCGTGATGCCGAACGCATCGCAGTTCGCGTCGAGCGTGTCGACCTGCAGCTTCGAGACGGGATCGGCGATGCCGTGGCTGCGATCGGTGGTCGGCACGTTGTGGTCAGACACGGCCAGGTTCGCGCTGATGCGCCACACCGGACGCTGCGCGATCTTCAGCCCTTCGAATGCCTGCGGGCTCGTGACTTCATGCAGCAGCTGACGGTCGATGTAGAGCAAAGTCGTGCCGTCTTCCTCGGTGTGGACCACGTGGGTGTTCCACAGTTTGTCGTAGAGAGTCTGTGCCATGGGTATGCGGGGTCGTTGTGACTACAAGCCTTGCGGATGCGGTCGATTATGCCACGCAGAACGCGTCACGGCGCGGGCCGCACGCGAAAAAACCCATTAAAAACAGTGGTTTGGCTGGTAGTGCCAATACCTGTATCGGCATTACCCGGCAAATGCGGGCGCGCACGGCGCGGCGGCGGTTGCAGCCGTCGCGTGGGGTGCGTGTCACGGCGACACGCGACGGCTGGCCGCCTTCGCGGGGTCGGTATCGCGCTGCACGCAGAAGCGCTGCGCGTCCTCCGGCGAGTGGAAGCGGCCGTTGCGGAACAACACCCTTCGCTGCGACGTGTCGTGCAGCGACGGCGTCTTGAACGGCCCGTAGCTCGCGATTGCGCCGCACACCGGGCGCCCGGAACGTGAAGTCGTTCGGCGGTGGATGCCGCGAGTGCCCCGCAGCGTCAGCCGTTCGGGTATTCGCGGTTGATCAGGTCGAGCCGCAGCATCCCGAGTTGCACGCCGACGTTGCTCAGCAGGTAAAGATCGCGGCGCCGCAAGGCCGGCATCTGCGCGGACGCGTCGTAGAGCGACGGCAGCGTCAGGCCCGCCGGCACCGCGGCCTGCATCCCCGCGGTTTTCGACACGCGCACGGCAATCGACGCCTGATCCGAATGCGTGACGACACCGACGTTGCCGAGTGCCGAGGCCGAACCGGCCTGCCTGACGATCGCGGTTACGACGCCGTCGGGCGTCGGTATCGGGCTGCCGGCGGCCGGCGCCGGTGTCGCGATCGACGTCACGCCGGCCGTCAGCCCGTACTTCGACGCGAGCACGCTCGCGACTTCCTGCTGCGCAAAGATCCGCGCGGCGACCTTCCGGCGCAGCAGGAACACGGCGTCGGCAATCGCCTCGTTCACGGGGCCGGGCACCGGCGCGGCGCCCGACGACGGCGCGGCGCGACTGCCGAAAGCGAATGCGGCAATCGTGTTGATGGCCGTGGCCTGGACGGTCGGCGGCGTCCACGAGAAAAACGTCTCGAACAGGTAACCGGCCTCGTCGGCGGCGGCTGCGCGGTCGTTCAGTTCGTTCGTCAGCTTGCCGAGCATCTGGCGTTGCAGTTCGGCATCTGAAACGGGAGCGTCGCCGGCGAAGCCCGGCGTGCTGGCGGCACCGGTCGCGGCAAGCGCGGCAACGGAAGCGAGGAAATGGCGGCGGGTCTGCATGGTCATCGGAATCGGGAGAAAGAAAGTGCGTCAGCCCTTCGGGAACGCCTGCATCGTCGCGCCGACCGCGCGGGCGAGCATCTGCGCATACATGTCGTGCACGAGGTACAGGCTGCGGTTGCGCGTCCACGGCTGGCCCGACTGCGGGTCGTAGCGCGTCGGCAACGGCACCTCGGCAACCGCGGCCGCCTTCATGCCCGCCTGCTGCGAGGTCTGGATGCAGCGCTTCGCGTGATCCCGATGGCCGACCACCGCGACGCTGCCCATCGCGGCCGCGCCGCCCGCGCGCGACACGGCCTCGGCGGCCACGCCGGCCGTGCTGAGGTACACGATCGTGCCGTCGCTCGCGATCACGGGCTCGATCGACGACAGCACGTCGGCGCCCATCCCGTATTTCGACACGAGAAAGCGGGCGATCTCCCACTGCGCGTAGACCTTGACCGGCTTCAGTTGCCGAATGCGGTAGACGGCGTCCGCGAGCGCTTCGTTGACGGGCCCCGGATCGGGCAGCGCGGACTGGTTGCCGCCCGTGCTCGACGTATTGCCGCTTGCCGCGTTCGGGCGATTGCCGAAGCTGTACGCGACGATCGCGCCGGCCTGGACCGCCGGCATCGTCGGCAGGTCCCAGGCAAACCCGACGTCGGTCAGCGCCGGCTGGATCGCGCCGACCGTCGCGGCATCGCCGAGCTGCGCATTCAGCTTCGCGGACATCTGCGCGGCCAGCGCGGCGTCGGTAACGGGCATCGACGTGACGTCGTCGCCGCCGCATGCGCTCAGCAGCGGCACCGCCGCGACGGCCGGCGCGGCGGCCAGGAATTTTCTGCGTGAAGAAGCCAGCGGATTCAGTTTCATGAGAAATACGAAATGATGCGAATGACGTCGACGCGATACCTAGGCGTCGCATTCACGGTCACGGGAAATCGCAATCGGGCGAGTCGCGCAGGCGGCGACGGACGGCAGTACCGCAGCGCGGACCGAATCGCCGCGCTTCGGTCGATTGACGAGCCCGGATCGTAGTCGGCGTTTGTTAAATTGCGGTGAAGCTCGCGAGCCAATACGCGCAATCTCGTCGTTGTTTCGCGGATGGATGCCTGCGTTTCACATAGGGTGAGCGCCTGCGCGATTCGTTCCACGGATGGCGATCATGCGCTCCGCGCTCCGCGCGACTTCCCGGCATGACGCGCTACGATCGCGCAACGCACATGGGCAATCCCCACGCCCCGGACCCGGAGTACACCACGATGAAGCTCGGCCTGAACGAATCGCTCGCCCGTCTCGACGAAGAAGGCACGCTGTTCACGACGCTGTTTCGCCACGGCACGCTCGACGTCGAGCTGTACCGGCCGCGCATCGAAGACAAGCAGAAGCCGCACACGCGCGACGAGGTCTACGTGATTGCCACCGGCACGTCGCACTTCGTCGTCGACGGACGCGAATGCGCGGTCGCGGCCGGTGACGTGCTGTTCGTCCCGGCACACGCCGACCACCGCTTCACCGGCTTTTCCGGCGACTTCTCGACCTGGGTGTTCTTCTACGGCCCCGAGGGCGGCGAGCGCGGCGCGTAGCGCGCGATGGCGATGCGCGGCACTTTTCCCGCGATCGCCTAGACTGTCTATTCGCAGCGGGCGGCGCGCGACGCGCGGCCGCCCGATCGTCACGATGCCGGTGGCGGCCGCTTCAACGAACGGGAAAACAGCATGCGATACGAACTGTATTACTGGCCCGAGATCCAGGGCCGAGGCGAATATGTGCGGCTCGCGCTCGAGGCGGCGGAAGCCGACTACGTCGACGTCGCGCGCGAATCGGGGCGCGGCATGGGGGTGCCGGCGATGATGCGCATGATGGACAGCGCGAAGGCGGAATGCGTGCCGTTTGCGCCGCCGTTCCTGAAAGCCGGCGACCTGGTGGTCGGGCAGACCGCGAACATCCTGCTGTTTCTCGGCGCGCGGCTCGGGCTCGCGCCGGACGACGAAGCCGGCCGGCTGTGGGTGCACCAGCTTCAGTTGACCGTGGCCGATTTCGTCACCGAGATCCACGACACGCACCATCCGATCGCAAGCGGCCTCTACTACGAGGACCAGCAGGCGGAAGCCGCCGAGCGCGCGGCCGATTTCCTCGAAAACCGGCTGCCGAAATTCCTCGGTTACTTCGAGCGCGTACTCGACCAGAACCCGCACAAGAGCGGCTACATCGCCGGCCATACACTCAGCTATGCGGACCTGTCGATGTTCCAGTTGATCGAGGGGCTGCGTTACGCGTTTCCGAAAGCGATGAAGCGCGCGGAGCGGAAAATCGCGGCGCTGGTCGCGCTGCACGACCGCGTCGCGGAGCATCCGCCGGTGGCGCGCTATCTCGCGTCGGAACGCCGCATCCCGTTCAACGACATGGGCATCTTCCGGCACTATCCGGAGCTGGACAAGTAACGCCGGCACCGCATCCGCGCCGCCTCGGGCAGGGCGGCCGATGCCCCGCTCACGCGACGACCGGCGTCTCGTGCAAATGGCGCCACACGATCAGCCCGTCCGCCTCGCGCCGGAACACGACCGTCGAGCGCCGCACCGTGCGCTGCCCTTGCGCGTCGGTCTGCGTCTCGCGATAGCCGATCGTCGCGCCATCGGACCACACGGCAAGCCCGCGCAACTCGTCGATGTCGATCACCAGCCCGGGGCGCGCGCCGAGCCCGTGTGAAAACAGCGCATCGATGCCCGCGTAATCGAGCACCGTGCCCGACATCGTAATCATCGAAAATCCCGGCGAAAAGCGCGCCATCAGCGTCGCGAGCCGCTCGGGGCCGGCACGGCCGGACAACCAGCACGCGATGTCGGCAACGGTGTCGACGACTTCCTTGAAATACGGATTCGGCAAATTCATAAGGCTCTCAGGTTCTCACGAGTGGGATGAAACGGGTTGCGCGGCCGGCGCACGGTATGCGGGAAGCCGCGCAATCAGGCCCAGCGGCAGCAACGTCAGCAGGGCCGCCAGCCCGAAGCACCAGCGGTACGGCGCGAGCGACGGCCCGCCCGCGTCGAACGCCAGCAACGCATTGAGTGCGCTGCCGAGCACGGCCACGCCGACGCAGAAGCTCAACTGGCGGTTGATGTTCCACAGCGCGCTCGCGTCGCCCATCCGGTCGGCAGGCACATCGACGAACGCCGCGCTTTGCGACGTGCTCGTGCACAGGCTCGCGCCGAACCCCATCGCCGCGAATGCCGCGATGCGCACGGCTTCGACGCCGGCCCAGGGGGTCGCGAGCAGTGCGATGCCGACGCAATCGATCACAATGCCGCTCGCGAACAAGGGCTTCGCGCCGTGGCGCGCGAAGCAGCGGCGCGTGGTCGCGATCGCGAAGCACGCCGCGATCGCCCACGGCAGCATCAGCGCGCCGGCATGCGCAGCGCTCAACCCGAGCGCGTTCTGCAGATAGAGCGACGCGACGAGGTTGACGCCCGTGAAGATGCCCGGCACGCACAGATAGACCACCACGCCGGTTCGCAGCAGCGGCTGGGCGAGCAGGCGCAGGTCGACGACCGGCGACAGGGCGCGACGCGCATGCGCCGCATAGCGTGCGCCTGCCGCGCTCGCGACGGCCAGCATCGCAAGCGGGAATACCGCGCCGCCGGGCTGCCCCGCGGCGGTCAGCCCGAGCAGCAGCGCGACGAGCGTGACCGCACTCAGGCCGAGCCCCGGCCAGTCGA
>NZ_QOBB01000207.1:0-17085 GCF_024704855.1 Burkholderia sp. HAN2018
CGCTGCGCATCCTGCATTCGGATGCCGGCCTGCATCGCGCGTTGTCCGGCGACGATCCGGTCGAACGCGTGCTGTTCGAAATGCTCGAGCAACTGCGCTGCGAGTCGCTCGCGCCACCCGCGATGCGCGGCGTCGTGCAGAACCTGCGCCATCGTTTCGAAACCTGGTCGCGCGCGTTTCACCGGTCGGGGCAGGCCGATACGCATGTCGGGATCCTCGTGTACACGGTCGCGCAGATCGCGTGGTCGCGGCTGACCGGCTGGCCGGTGCTCGAAGAAACGGAAGACCTGATCGAAGCGTCGCGCGCGGCGATCGTGCCGGAGATCGGCGTGCCGCTCGCGGGGCTCAAGCGCTGCCGGCACGATCAGCGCGCATTCGCGGAACACGCGCTGACGCTCGCGCGCCGGATTGCGGCGATGATCCGCGACGCGCGCGCGGCCGTCGTCGAAACGGCATCGGAAGACGCACGCGAGCAGGACGATGCGCTGACGAATTTCTCGCTATGGGTCGATTTCGACGACACGGGCATCGACCTGCCGGCGCTCGTCGAAACGGGCGACAGCGTCGTGCTGCATGGCGGCGATGCGGTCTACCGCGCGTACACGATGCGTTACGACCGCGAACTCCGGCCGGCCGCGCAGATCCGCGCGGCACTGCTGCGCGAGTATCGCGACCGGCTCGACGGCCAGGTCGCCGCGCAGCGGATCAACGTCACGCGGCTCGCACGGGTGCTGCGCGCGGCGCTCGTCGTGCCGCAGGCCGACGGCTGGTCGTTCGGCGAGGAGCACGGCCGACTCGACGGCCGCCGGCTCGCGCAGCTCGTCAGCTCGCCGGCCGAACGGCGGTTGTTCCGGCTCGAACGCGTGCGGCCGCACGCGGACTGCGCGCTCGCGTTCCTGATCGACTGCTCGGGATCGATGAAGACGTGGATCGACGGCGTCGCGCTGATGGTCGACACGCTGGCCCGCGCCGGCGATGCCGCCGGCCTTGCCACCGAAGTGCTCGGCTTCACGACGCTCGCGTGGAACGGCGGCCGCGCGCGGCAGGACTGGCTCGCGCGCGGCAAGCCGCGCCATCCGGGCCGGCTCAACGAAACCGGCCACCTGGTGTTCAAGGACGCCGACACACGCTGGCGGCATGCGCGCACGGGCATCGCCGCGCTGTTCAAGGCCGACCTGTTCCGCGAGGGCGTCGACGGCGAAGCGGTCGAATGGGCATGTGCGCGGCTCGCGGCGCGGCCGGAAGCGCGCAAGATCCTCGTCGTGATCTCGGACGGCAGCCCGATGGACGGCGCGACGGCGCTCGCGAACGATCCGTTCTACCTCGACAATCACCTGAAGCAGGTGGTCGCGCGCCAGGAAGCGGCCGGCCGCGTCGACGTCGTCGGGCTCGGCGTCGGGCTCGATCTCGGCCCGTACTACCGGCACCGGCTCGCGATCGATCTTGCGTCGGCGCCGGACATGAAGCGGCTCGTCGAAATCGCGCGCTGGATCGGTGCGCGGCGGTGAAGCGAGTAGTGTGCGTGCGCATCGCGGCGCGAATGCCGCGCGCCGGAGGGTTCGATGCGGCGTGCGCCGCGCGGCACTACACGCCGCGCAGCAGCGGCGGCAGCGACGTCGCGATCAGCCCGATGCCGATCGCCATCAGCACGCCGAACGCGAGCCGGCGCAGCGCGACCGGCGACAGCGGTGGCGGGTAGTGGCGCGCGGCGACCGTCGTCAGCATCACGACCGGCGTCGCGATCGCGGCCAGCAGCCAGATGTCGCGATCGATCTGGCCTTCGCAAGCGCTGTACAGCACACGCGTGGCCGAGGTCGTCGTGAACAGCACGATCAGCGCGCAGCGGATCTGCACGAGCGTCAACGGCTGCCGGTAGAACTGGAAGATCAGCGGCGGCCCCGACACGCCGAACATGCCGCTCAGCAGCCCGCCGAACAGGCCGCTGACGAAGAAGCTGCGGTTGTCCGAGCGCGCCGTGAGCGGTGTCGGGCGCAGCGCCGCGCTCAGGCCGCCGTACAGCACCACCGCGCCGAGGATCAGTTGCAGCAGGTCGGCCGCCGAGCGGCTCAGGCATTCGAGCAGCAGCACGCCCGCGACCACCGACGGCAGGATGCCGAGCGTCGCCGCGCCGACCGCGCGCCAGTCGATGTGATGCAGCCGGCCGGGCAGCGCGGCCGCGCCGTTCGCGAGCGACACGACGCTCATCAGCGTGGCGACGGTGGCGAGCGGCGCCAGCCCGAAGCCGCTCGTCGCACCCATCACGATCATCCCGAGCCCGAAGCCGGTGACGGTCTGGAAATAGCTGCCGGCGCCGATTACCGCGATCAGGATCGCCAGTTTGTCTGCCGTCATGCGGGCGCGGCCTCGCCGGTCGCGGCGCGTTGCGCGGCCGCCTGCGCCTGTACGGTGGTTGCCGCGATCACGTGATACACGTCGTCGGCGCTGCAGCCGCGCGACAGGTCGTTCGCGGGCCGGCGCAGCCCCTGCAGCAGCGGGCCGACGGCCTTCGCGCGGCCGATCCGTTCGGCGAGCTTGTAGCCGATGTTGCCGGCCTCGAGGCTCGGGAACACGAGCACGTTCGCATGGCCGCCCACCTGCGAATGCGCGATCTTGCGCTCGGCGATCTCCGCGACGATCGCCGCGTCGAACTGCACGTCGCCGTCGATCGCGAGGGTGGGGCGCAGTTCGCGCACCTGCGCGGTCGCGGCCGTCACCTTGTCGACGGCCGCGTGATGCGCGCTGCCGCTCGTCGAGAACGACAGCATCGCGACGCGCGGCGCCTCGCCGAGCAGCGCTTGTGCGCTGTCGGCGGCGGCCATCGCGATTTCGGCGAGCTGGCCGGCATCCGGATCGACGACGAGCGCGCAGTCGGAGAAGATCAGCCCGCCCTTGATCGTGTGGAACGGTTCGCACAGCATCATCAGGAAGAAGCTCGACACGATCCGGAACGCCGGGTCCACGCCGATCAGCTGGATCGCCGCGCGCACGACGTCGGCCGTCGCATGCACGGCGCCCGCGACCGAGCCGTCCACGTCGCCGAGCCGCACCATCAGGTTGGCGTACGTCAACGGATCGCGCACCGCGTCGCGTGCTGCGTCGGCGGTCATGCCTTTTTTGGCGCGCAGCGCATGCAGCGCGTCGGCATACGCATCGCGTTGCGGGGCGTCGGCCGGATCGACGAGCGTCATGCCGTCGAGATCGATCGCGTCGCGCGCGGCTGCCGCGTGGATGGCCGCACGGTTGCCGACGAGCACGATGCGCGCGATGCCGTCGCGCGTCGCGCGCGCGGCGGCGTGCAGCACGCGTGGATCGTCCGCTTCGCACAGCGCGATGCGCATCGGCGCGCGGCGCGCGGATTCGAGGATGCGGTCGAGGGCTTTCATCGTTCGCTCGCTGAGGAATGGAACACGGGAAGGAAAAACGGCCGGATGCGGCGGCCCGCACGGGGCACGGCGTCCGGCCGGGTTCAGGCCGCGCGGTGATGCACGCGGCCTGACGCGGTTGCGTCAGCGACGCGGGCTCACACGTAGTCCTTGTACTTGTCGAGCATGCGTACCGGCTTCGACAGCGCATCGCGGCGGAACGGATCGCCGAGTTCACGCGTGCACATGATCTCGATGATCGTGGTCTTGCCTTCGTTCATCTGCATGTCGATCGCGCGCTTGAGCGCGGGGCCGACGTCCTCGAGGCGGTCGACCGTGATCCCTTCGGCGCCCATCGCGCGCGCGATCGCCGCGAAGCTCTGGTTGTCGAGTTCGCCCGCGACGAAGCGGCGGTTGTAGAAGTCGACCTGGTTCTTCTTCTCCGCGCCCCACTGGCGGTTGTGGAACACGACGGCCGTGACCGGGATGTTGTGGCGCACGCAGGTCATCGTTTCCATCAGGCTCATGCCCCACGCGCCGTCGCCCGCATACGACACGGCCGGACGATGCGGTGCGGCGACCTTCGCGCCGATGATCGTCGGGAACGCATAACCGCAGTTGCCCCAGCTCATCGCCGCGAAGAAGCTGCGCGGCTTGTTGAAGCGCAGGTAGCTGTTCGCGACCGAGTTGATGTTGCCGATGTCGGTCGACACCATCACGTCTTCGGGCATCGCCTTCTCGAGCTCGCGCAGCACCTGGCGCGGATGCAGGTACTGGCCGCCGCTGAACGGCTTCTCGTGCTTCTGCTCCTCGATCATGTCGAGGCTGTATGCGTCGCGCTCGTGCGTCCAGTCGTCGAGTTCCTTTTCCCACGCGGCCTTTTCGGTCGCGATCTGGTCGGCGCGATCGCCGCGCGAGCCGTCGCATGCGAGCGTGCGGCCTTCGAGGCGTTGCGTGAGCGCGATGGCCGCCGCCTTCGCATCGCCGCAGATGCCCACCGAGATCTTCTTCACGAGGCCGAGCATCTTGTGGTCCGCGTCGATCTGGATGATCTTCGCGTCCTTCGGCCAGTAGTCCATCCCGTGCTGCGGCAGCGTGCCGAACGGCCCGAGGCGCGAGCCGAGCGCGATCACGACGTCCGCGCGCGACAGCAGTTTCATCGCGGCCTTCGAGCCCTGGTAGCCGAGCGGGCCGCACCACAGCGGATGGTTCGCCGGGAACGAGTCGTTGTGCAGGTAGCTGTTGACGACCGGTGCGCCGAGCCGTTCGGCGAGCGCCTTGCATTCCTCGATCGCATCGGCCATCACGACGCCGCCGCCCGAGATGATCACCGGGAACTTCGCCTGCGCGATCAGCGCGGCTGCATCGTCGAGGCTCTGTTCGCCGCCGGCGCCGCGATCGAGCCGGCGCGGTTGCGGAATCTCGACCTTGACCTTGCCGTAGAAGTAGTCGCGCGGGATGTTCAGCTGGGTCGGGCCCATCTCGGCCTGCGCGCGGTCGAAGCAGCGCGCGGTGAATTCGGCCATCCGCGCCGGGTGCGTGACGTGGCCCTGGTACTTCGTGAATTCCTGGAACATCGGCAGCTGGTTCGCTTCCTGGAAACCGCCGAGGCCGATGCCCATCGTGCCGGCTTCCGGCGTGACGATCACGACCGGGCTGTGTGCCCAGTACGCGGCCGCGATCGCCGTCACGCAATTGCTGATGCCGGGGCCGTTCTGGCCGATCACGACGCCGTGGCGGCCCGACACGCGCGCATAACCGTCGGCCATGTGGCCCGCGCCCTGTTCGTGCACGACCGGGATCAGGCGGATGCCGGCGGGCGCGAAGATGTCCATCGCGTCCATGAACGCGGAGCCCATGATGCCGAACATGTCGGTCACGCCGTTGGCCGCGAGGGTCTCGACGAAGGCTTCGGACGGCGTCATGTCCTGCGGACCGCTGGCCGATGCACGCAGGGAAGTGGATTGTTCGCTCATGGGTTGTCTCCGATTGTTCAATTAACGGAACGTCTCGTTCCAGATGCTATTTGCCGGGAAAAGCCGGTCAAGTCATTCCACCTGCTGCGGGGAAATGTGGAATGAAATGAAATGATTCGTTTCAAAATGCGTGTGGGGTACGGTGGCCCCGGGTGGTGCGCTCAGGCCGGCTGCTTCGGCCGTTCCTTGCGGAACGCACGCTTGACGGCGATCAGCCCGTCGCGGAATTCGAACAGGTCGCAGCCTTCGGCCTCGATGCGCCAGCCTTCGGCGTGCGTGCCGGTGAACACCCACTCGGACACGCCGCGCTCGCCGGTCACGTAGTGGCGGCCGCGGCCCCAGTGCGCGTCGGGGAAGGTCTTGAACACGGCTTCGAACGCGGCGCGCACGGCGTCGCGTCCGATGAAGCGCGTGCCGTGGATGTCGGGGCCGCCGGCCGCGTCGAATACGCAGTCCTCGGTCATGAAGCCCATCAATGCATTCGCGTCATGCCGGTTGAATGCGTCGGAAAACGCCGCGAGCATGGCGGCCGTGACGGGGGCGGTGAGCGTGTCGGACATAACGTGTCTCCTGTCGAATGGTGGGCGGTGCGCGAGGCGCTGGCGCGCATGCGGCACGCGGTATCGACACGTTAGTGAGCGCTCGTTTTTGGCGGTAGCGCCAGTTCGGGGGATTCGGTTGGGCCAGCGGCGGATGCCGGGCACGTTCGCGCGTTCACGGCGTTACCGACGTTCCCGACGTGGCGGGAAGCACGGCTTGAACCGGTTTCGTGCCGTCTCGCATGACGCGACGGCGAACGAGGCCCGTGAGCGTGGCGTGCACGGAAAATGGCGGGCGAGGGATTCGGTCGCCATCGGGGCGGGACCCGCGACGCGGGCGAGCAGGAGGAGGCGGGGGGCACATCGTCGCGCGCGATGTGCCCCGCCGGTCATGCGGACATCACGACGCCGTCATGCCGATCCCGAACACGTGCATCTTGCCGGCGCTGACCTGCCGCGGCAGCACGATACTCGTCACCACCTTGCCGGGCGGCACCGGAATCTTCTGCGCGAAGATGTAGGTCTTGACGTTGTCCTGCTGGCCGTCGCCGGCATTGCGATAGGCCATCGTGACGGCCACCGTCGAGCGTGGGCTCGCGCTGCCGCCGTTCAGGGTCCAGTCGTCGAAGGCCAGCGTGACGGCCTGACTCGACCCGTCCGCGAAGTTCAGCTGCGCGACCCCGCTGCTCGGGCCGTTGTTGGACGAACCGAGCACCACGACGCCGGTGCCGGCCGATCCCGGCGGCAGCATCACGGTCTGGCCGACGGTCACGGTGTTGTCGAGCGAGAGCGGCCCGCCCGCCACCGTCACGGTGGCGCCGGCCACCGCGAACGGCTTGCCGGGCTGCACGCCCGCCGCGCCGAGCGCATTGACCGAGTAGCTGAACAGGCTGCCGTCGAAGTCCGCGCCCTGGCCGTCGGTATTGGTCGCACCGTCCATGCTGAAGCCGCGGTTGTTGTAGCTGTCGGTCGCATTGAGCGCCACCGGTACGCCGAACGACGGCGGTTGCGCCTGGGCGCCCCATCGAGACGGTGCGCTGCCCATCGCGAAGTGCAGCGTCGCACCATCGGCGATGTCGTCATAGGCGACCCATGCGGCAGGGTGGGCACGACCGTTGATCGACAGCGACTGCACGTAGCTCGAGGCCGGCGCGCCTGCGGCACGGATCCGCCAGGTGTGGCCGTTGCCGAGCCGCACGTCGATCTGCGGGAACTGCGGGCTGCCGATCGCCAGGCCCGCGACGCCGGGGATCTGCGGGTACAGGCCCAGCGCGCCCCACACATACCAGCCCGACACGGCGCCGAGGTCGTCGTTGCCCGGCAAGCCGTCGGGGCCAGTGCCGAACGCGCTGGCCATGATCTGCTGCACCACGCGCTGCGTGCCGGACGGTTGCGCGGCCCAGTTGTAAAGCCACGGCACCTCGAAGGTCGGCTCGTTGCCCATGTAGAAATTCGGCAGGCTCAGGCCGGCATTGAGCACCGTGAAGAACTGGTCGAGGCGCGACGTCACGGCCGTGTTGCCGCCGAGCTGCGCGAACAGGCCGGCCGCGTCGTACGGCACCATCCACGTGTACTGTTCGGCATTGCCTTCCACGTAGTTGTCGCCGCTGCCCGGCGTTTCGGGTATCCACGCGCCGTTCGATTGCCGCGCCGCGATCAGCGGCGGCGTCAGCGCGGTGTTGAGCAGGTTCTGCCAGTAGGCCGAGCGGCTCAGCAGCATGCGCTGCGTGGCGGTATCGCCGAGTGCGCCGGCAAAGCGCGAGATCGCGAAGTCGCTGCTCGTGTATTCGAGCGTCGACGAAGCCTGCCCCCACTCGCCGCCGGTGATGTAGCCGCCCTGCAGGTAGCTCGCGCGGCCGCCGTTGGTGGTCACGTTGTTGCAGGCGGTGCCGGGGATGTTCGCCATCTTCACCATGTGCTGCAGCGCGGAGCGCGTATCGAAGCGCCGCGCGCCGAATGCGTAGGCGCTCGAAACGATCAGCGAACCGGCATCGCCCGGCATCACGCCGTCCTCGACGTTGTCGTTGACCCAGTGCGGAATCGCGCCGCACTGATCGGCGTCGTTGACCAGCGACTGGATCATGTCGCTGGTTTCGGACGGCGCGAGGATCGACTTGAGCTGGATCAGCGAACGGTAGATGTCCCAGCCCGAGAACGACGAATACTGCGCGTTCTGGCCTTTGGCGAGCTGGTGCACGGTATTGTCGAAGCCGATGTACTGGCCGTTCGCGTCGCTGAAGATGCTGGGCGCCCACAGCGCGTGATAGAGCGCCGTGTAGAACTTCTTCTTCGCGTCCAGCGTCCCGCCTGCCACGCGGATCGCGTTGAGGCGCTCGTTCCAGATTCTGTCTGCCTGCGTGCGCACGCCCTCGAAGTCCCAGCCGCGATTTTCCGCGTCGAGGTTGGCCTTTGCATTGGCGGCGCTGACGTACGAAATGCCGATCTTCATCCTGACCGCCTGGCCGGGACGGAAGCCGAGCTGCGCCACGCCGTGCGAGATCGACGCCGACGTGAACGCCTGGTCGAACGCGGCATAGAAGTAGACGGGTACCGGCACCGAGTTGCCGCAGAAGCCGCCGCCGATCGTGCTGCCCGAGATGGCGCTGTCGGAAACCTGCGTAATCGCGCCGGTGGTCGAGGTCTTCGTATTGGTGCGCGTCGCGTCGAGTACCAGCAGCGCGGGTTTGCCGGCCGGGTAGGTGAACCTGCCGAAGCCGGTGCGCAGGGTGGCGGTCAGTTCCACCTTGATCTGCGAATCGAGCGCGACCGAGTAGTAGCCGGGCCGGGCCGTTTCATTCGCATGACTGAAGGTCGGAACGAGCTGGGCCGCGTCGGTGGTCGGCATGACCGGGAATTCGCCGTTGTTGCCGCTGCAGCCGGCGCCCGGCATGTGCGTGACGCTGAAACCCTGGATCGAATGGAGGTCGTAGTAATAGCCGGCCGGCGAGTTCGGTTCCTTGCTGTCGTTCGGTGCCGGCGTGGTGTTGGTGTCGGGCGCCCATTGCACCATGCCCGACGGCAGCCCGGCGGCCGGCACGACGCTGCCGGCCTGTCCCGCCGGCACCGGGTTCGGCGAATTGCTCGCGAGCGTGCCGATCAGCGGGTCGACATACTGCGTCAACGACAGGCTGCGGTTGTCGTCGAGGTTGGTCGTGTCGGCCGCACCGGCCGACGATTCCGCCGGGTGTGCGGCCAGTATCGACGCCGCCGTTCCGTCGCTGCCGTCACCGCCTCCGCACCCGCTCAATGCGCACGCCGCGGCCAGCAACGCCGCGAGCGTCGTGAATCGACTCATGATCGTCCCCTCCAGTCGGAGATGCCTTTTTGCCTTGACGATCCCGACGATCGAATCCCGGGATCGCTGTGGGTTGTTGCTGTCGTGTTGCGTCGTAACACTAGGATTCGTATGAATTCGCTGTCAATCCGAATAACGGATTTGTAATGTTTTTATTAGATTTACTAAACGAGTGGAAACGATGCGCAGGCGATGGCGCGGTATCGGCGGGTGCAACGGATTCAGCGAGCGCGTCGCGAATGCAGGGTTCTACGACAAGGCGAGAAACAACGTGCCGATCGGGGGCGGCCCACGTTGCGTGCGCACGTGAACGCGACCTCTACCCGAAAGGCAGCCTGCTGCCAGGCAGCGCAACCCGATCGATCGTTACGATCGGCACCTGCGCGCGTCGCACGGGAGCGACGCGCGCGACACCGGCGACATGCTTGCCGCGCAACGAAAGTCGGGATCGTTTCCGGATGCGTGATTGTGCACGAGGGGCGAGGGGGGCACGCAATCGGTGGCGCGACGCCTCTCCGCATCCGGTCAGGTGCCCGGCTTCTGCGCCCGCACGCACTGCGCCAGCGCCCGCACACCAGGCTCGATCCGCTCGAGCGGAATCGCGGAGAACCCCATCCGGAAGCAGCGTCGCGCGTCGCCCGTATCGTCCATGAAGAACACGTTCCCCGGCTCGATGAGGATGCCGGCCGCCTGCGCGTCGGTCGCGAGGCGCGTGGCATCGAGCCACGGCGGCCCCTCGACCCAGCACGACGCACCGCCCGTCACACGCACGTGACGCGCTTCGGGCAGATGCGCATCGAGTGCGGCCATCAGCGCCTGCGAGCGCTCGCTGTACGCATGCGCGAGCCTGCGCAGCAGCGCGTCGTGATGACCGAGCGCCAGAAAGGTCGCGAACGCACGCTGGATATACGCGACCGGATGGCGCACCATCAGCCGCCGCAGCGCGCGCAACTCGCGGATCAGTTCGCGCGGCCCGACCACGTAGCCGAGCCGCAGCCCCGGCGCGAACGTCTTCGACAGGCTGCCGACGTAGATCACGCGATCGGCCGTGTCGAGGCTCTTCAATGCCGGATGCGGCGTGCCGGAGAACGTGTTCTCGCTCTCGTAGTCGTCCTCGATGATCACGAAATCGTGCTGCCGCGCGCAATCGAGCAGCGCGCGGCGGCGTTCGACCGGCATCGTCGCAGTGGTCGGGCACTGGTGGCTCGGCGTCACGTACACGTAGTCGCAGCGCGCCAGCGTATCGGCGAGCGCATCGGGCGCGATCCCGTGGCCGTCGACGGGCAGCGGCAGCAGCCGCGCGTTGCGGTTCTCGAAGATGTTGCGCGCGTCGGGATAGCCGGGATTCTCGAAGCCGACCGTCGTGTGCTTGCCGCACAGCAGGTCCGCGATCAGGTACAGCGCCTGCTGGCAGCCGTTCGTGACGACGATCTCGTCGGGCATCGCGAACACGCCGCGCCGCGGCAGCACGCGCGTGCGGATCTGCTGGATCAGCGATTCGTCGTCGCGCTCGATCAGGTCGGGCGCCCAGTTGCGGATCTCCATCACCGACAGCGCCTTCAGGCAGCATTCGCGCCAGTCGTTGGTCGGAAACAGCGACTGGTCGAATTGCCCGTAGATGAACGGAAATTCGTAGTGCTGCCAGTTCGCGGGCTTCACGATGTTGCGCTGCCTCGACGGCGGATGCGCGATGCGCTTTTCCCACGCAGGGCGGCCCGGCGTGTCGTCGTCGCCGTCCGTTTTCTCGCCGGGCTTGGCCGCCGCGAAGCCGGGCACGCCCTCGAGCATCTTCGGGTTCACGAAGTGCCCGCTGCGTTCGCGCGAGATCAGGTAGCCCTCCTCGACGAGCATCTGGTACGCGAGCACGACGGTGTTGCGCGCGACGCCGAGCTGGTCGGCGAGCTCGCGGCTCGACGGCAGCGCGGCATCGGGGGCGAGCTGGCCGTCGAGGATCGCGGCCACGAGCATCCGCCGGATCTGGTCCTGCAGGCTCGACGCCGACGACCGCCGGAACTGCTGGGCCCATAGGGCGGTCGGGGTACGACTCGGCATGCTTCCTCCTGTGATCGGTACGGGAAACGCGAGGCGGTGCGCGCCGGGGTGCGCGCGGCCCGCGAGAGGCGCGGTTTCGCGAGAATACGCGCGTCGCGCCGCGGATGTGGACTCAATGAAAGGTGTCGTCTGGCACTACTGCGCGCCGACGTGGCAAGACGATACTCAACTCGTCGCCCCTGGACGATCCGGATAACTCCCCGGTACGCGGGCGCGGGAGGGCGTGCGCGCATCGCGTTCGCCCGCATCGTGATGCGAAGGGAGGAGGCCATGCACGTCGTCGTGTTCAGGGATCGCTGCGAGCGCGTGATCCGCATCGTGTTCGACGACACGCGCGCGACGGCGGTCGCGTATCGCGACGACGAGGCGATCGGCGAACTCGGCATCGACGACGGCGGCGACGGTGCCGCGCGATCGCCGTCGCTTGCGCGGCTGTACGTGGACCCCGCCTATCGACGCAGCGGCATCGCGCACACGCTGCTGGCGTGTGCATCGCGCGAATTCGGACGGCCGATCCGCATCGACACCGGCGCGCGCGAGTGGCCCGATTCGCCGGCATGGGCGACGTTGTGCCGCTGCCTCGAATACGAAGGGCTGGTCGTGGTGCGGTAGTGCGCGCTGCGACACCCGGTAGCGTGGCCACGATCACGCATCCCGACAACGGAGACGACATGAGCACGGTCCTGAAGCCGATTCCCGCATCCGACGTGCGGCACGAAGCGTTGCGCATCGACGGGCAGCGCGTGTGGCGCGAAGCGGTGATCGAAGTGCGCAACCCGTACGACGGCGCGCTGGTCGGCACCGTGCCGAAGGCGACGCTCGACGACTTGCGGCGCGCGTTCGCGGCCGCGCGTGCATACCGGCCGGCGCTCACGCGCCACGATCGCGCGGCGATCCTGCGCCGCGCGGCCGACATCGTGCGTGCGCGCACGGCGGAGATCGCGGCGCTGATCACCGCCGAGGCCGGGCTGTGCATCAAGGATTCGACATACGAGGCGGGCCGCGTGGCCGACGTGCTGACGTTCGGCGCCGGCGAAGTGCTGAAGGACGACGGGCAGATCTTCTCGTGCGACCTGACCCCGCACGGCAAGAAGCGCCGCGTGTACACGCAGCGCGATCCGCTGCTCGGCGTGATTTCGGCGATCACGCCGTTCAACCACCCGATGAACCAGGTCGCGCACAAGATCGTGCCGTCGATCGCGACCAACAACCGGATCGTCGTGAAGCCGTCCGAGAAGGTGCCGCTGTCGTGCTACCTGTTCGCGGACATCCTGTACGAAGCCGGCCTGCCGCCGCAGATGCTGCAGGTGATCACCGGAGACCCGAAGGAGATCGCCGACGAGCTGATCACGAACCCGGCGATCGACCTCATCACGTTCACGGGCGGCGTATCGATCGGCAAGTCGATCGCGGCGCGGATGGGCTACCGGCGCGCGGTGCTCGAACTCGGCGGCAACGACCCGATCATCGTGATGGAAGACGCCGATCTCGACGAAGCGAGCACGCTCGCGGTGTCGGGTTCGTACAAGAACTCGGGGCAGCGCTGCACGGCGATCAAGCGGATGCTCGTGCACGAGTCGGTGGCCGATCGCTTCACCGGACTGGTCGTCGAAAAAACGCGTGCGTGGTCGTACGGCAATCCGGCCGATCCGTCGGTGGACATGGGCACGGTGATCGACGAAGCCTCCGCGAAGTTCTGTGAGCAGCAGGTGAACGACGCGATCGCGCGCGGAGCGCGGCTGCTGGTCGGCAACGTGCGCGACGGCGCGCTGTATTCGCCGACGGTGATCGATCGCGTGACGCCCGACATGCCGCTCGTGAAATACGAGACGTTCGGGCCCGTGTCGCCGATCATGCGCTTCCGCGACATCGACGAAGCGATCCGGATGTCGAACAGCACCGACTATGCGCTGTCGTCGTCGGTGTGCACGAACCGCTTCGATCACATCACGCGCTTCATCACCGAGCTGGAAGTCGGCAGCGTGAACGTGCGCGAAGTGCCGGGCTACCGGCTCGAGCTGACGCCGTTCGGCGGCGTGAAGGATTCGGGGCTGGGATACAAGGAAGGCGTGCAGGAAGCGATGAAGAGCTTCACGAACGTGAAGACGTATTCGCTGCCGTGGTGAGCGCGGCGAGGAGGGGCGTACCATGCCCTCCCGCCGCCAGCCGCGTTACTGATAGAAGTTGAGCGTGACCATCGCCGAACGGCCCGGCGCCCAGGTCGCGTAGATCGGGTACGCGCTCGCGTAATACTTCTTGTCGAACAGGTTCTGCACGTTCAGCTGGACGTCCATCGTCTTGTTCACGCGCCAGGTGGCGGCCGCGTCGAAGCGCGCGTAGCCGGGCGTCCATTTCTTCGTCGTCGCGGACACCGATGCATAGGTCTGGCTCATCACCGTCGCACCGGCGCCGAGCGTGAGCTTCGGCATCACGTCGTAGCTCGTCCACAGCGTGAAGTTGTGCTTCGGCACCATCACCATCGGCAGGCCCGATGCGCCCGGGTTGCCGGGGCCCGCGTCGGTCGTGATCGCGTTCAGGTACGAGTAGCCGCCGAACACGTGCCACTTCGGCGTCATGTTGCCCGCGAAGCCGAATTCGAAACCGCGCACGCGCTGCTTGCCCGCGTTGACCGTGTGACCGAGGCCGTCGCTCACGCGCGCGTTGGTCTTCTCGGTCTGGAACAACGCCGACGTCAGCGACAGTTGATCCCGCAGCACGTCCCACTTCGCGCCGATCTCGATGTTGCGCGAGCGCTCCGGCGCGAGGTCCTGGTTCGTCGCGGTGATCTGGTCGGTGCCGCCGCCGAGGCCGCCGTTCGACCCCGGCGGGTTCGACGACGTGCCGTACGACGCATACAGGCTCACGTTGCTCACCGGCTTGAACACGAGGCCGAACTGGTAACTGAACAGGTTCGACGTGTTCGACAGGTCGGCGACGCCGGCCTGCTTGCCGGTCGTGTCGTAGCGGTCGAAGCGCAGCCCCGTGTTGAACTGCCAGCGCTCGGACAGCTTCACGGTATCGAAGATGTACGCCGACACGGTGTCGGTGCGCGTGTTCGTCGTCGCGCCGGGGAAGCCCTTGTCGCCGTTCAGCACGATGCTGCCGGTCCACGGCATGTTCGGGTTCCAGCCGCCCGCGAGCGGCGTGCAGTTGCCGGCCACCGAGCACGGGCCGCCCGAGCGGATGTTGTGGCCGGCCGAATCCGACACGAGGTAGCCCTCGTAGCGCGCCTGTTCATGGCTGAACTCGACGCCGGCCGTCATCGTGTGCTTCATGCCGAACAGGCTCGCGCTGCCGGTCACCTCGGTCTGGTTCGAGAAGCCGTTGAGCGCGTACTTGCCGCTCTTCGCCTGCAGGCTCAGCATGTTCGGGTTCGACGCGAGGATCTGCGGGTTCGTCGCGACGTAATCGAGCGTCGAGCGGCCGAACATCGTCGTGTTCTTCAGCTTCCAGTCGTCGTTGAGCTTGTGCTCGACGCGAACTTCGGCGGTGTCGGTCTGCCCGTAGCGGTAGTCGCGCGTGTTCAACCCGAAGAACTGCCCGCGATCGGTCGGCACCGGCGTGCCGCCCGACGCGCGGAACGGCACGCTGAAGTCCGGCATGTCGTACGAGTTCATGTGGTAGTAGCTGACCGTGACCGTGGTCGGCGTATTCAGCCCGAACACGATCGACGGCGCGACACCCCAGCGCTTGTTGTACACGTCGTTGCGGCCGGCCTGGTTCGCGTCGTGACCCATCACGTTCAGGCGCACGGCCGTCGTGTCGTTGATCTTGCGGTTCGCGTCGACCGTCGCGCGCTTGTAGCCGTCGGTGCCGAAGCCGATGCTGCTGTTGATGAAGTCGTCGTTCTTCGGCGTCTTCGTGACGATGTCGATGCTGCCGCCCACCGAGCCGCGGCCCGCATAGACCGAATCGGGGCCCTTGATCACGCTGATCTGCTCGACCGCGAACGTTTCGCGGTTCTGCAGCCCCGAGTCGCGCATCCCGTCGACGAAGATCGAGTTGCGCGATTCGAAGCCGCGGATCACCGGGCGGTCGGCCGAGGGGTTCGCGGCCGCATCGCCGCCGAGGAACGTGATGCCCGGTACCGAGCGCAGCGCGTCCGCGAACGACGTGACGTTCTTTTCCTTGATCAGTTGCTCGGGGATCACCGTGACCGAGCGCGGCGTATCGAGCAGCGGCGCGGTGAACTTGTACGACGGCGATTGCTTCACCTGCATGTCCGACGGCGCGGACGACTGGATCGTGATGGTCGGCAGCGTCGCCTGCACGTCGGCGGACGGGGCCGGCCGGTCGGCGGCGGGGGGCGGTGCCGTTTCGGCGGAGGCGAGCAGCGGGGTCAGGAAAACGGAGCAGGTCAGCGCCGACACGAGGGCGCGAGGCCTCGTCTTGAACTGGGCGGGCATATCGAGAGGCAGCAGAAGATTCGGTGAGCAGGCGCGTTTTCTCGATGCAGGCCGGGCAGTGCGGAACATCGGAAAACGTCAATGTAAATGCGTATGATTCGCGTCTACGGTCGCAATTCTACGGATTGGTACTAATTCTGTAAACGATTGAATGGTTTTTGTACTAATTCGGTCAGGTCTTCGTGGGGGCGCGATCGCCTTTGCGTCATATGCAACACCGCTTTCCATGGCCGGGCCGGCGCGTGGCGCGGCGACTCGCTACACTGCCGTACCGGTTGGAAGGGCCCCGGCAAGCAGGCCCCGAGCATGGAGACAACATAAGATGGACACCCAACGCGCAGCAGTCGTCACGTACCGCGGCAAGGCGATCGAGAACACGCACGTCGCCGATGTGGCGGTGGTCGATGCACGCGGCAGGCTGCTGGCCCGGTTCGGCAATCCGTTCCGGATGACGCTCGCGCGGTCGGCGGCGAAGCCGGCCCAGGCGCTGTCGGTGATCGAGACGGGCGCGCCCGAGCGCTTCGGCTTCGACGATGCGGACATCGCGCTGATGTGCGCGTCGCACAGCAGCGAGGACCGGCATATCGAACGCACGCGCGCGATGCTCGCAAAAGTCGCCGCGCAGGAATCGGACTTGCGTTGCGGCGGCCATCCGCCGTTGTCCGACGCGGTGTACCGCGCGTGGATCAAGCGCGACTACACGCCGACCGGCGTATGCAGCAACTGTTCGGGCAAGCATGTCGGGATGCTGGCCGGCGCGCAGGCGATCGGCGCAGCGATCGCCGATTACCATCTGCCCGAGCATCCGATGCAGGTGCGCGTGAAACAGGTGATGGCCGATGCGTGCGGGCTGCGCGAGGACGAAGTGGGCTGGGCGATCGACGGGTGCAACCTGCCGACGCCGGCGTTTCCGCTGGACCGGCTGGCGCGCCTGTACGCATCGCTGGCCGACGGGGCGGATACGGTGGAGGCGGGCGGTGACGCAATCAGCGATCGCGTGCGTGCGCTGGCGCGCATTCATCGTGCGATGACCGCGTATCCGGAACTGGTGGCCGGCGACGGGCGCTATTGCACGGTGCTGATGAAAGCGTTCGACGGGCAGGTGGTCGGCAAGCTCGGCGCCGATGCGTGCTACGGGATCGGCGTGCGTGCGTCGGCGCGCACGCGGCAGCTGGGCGCCGATGGCGCGCTCGGCATCTCGGTGAAGATCGAGGACGGCAATCTCGACGTGCTCTACATGGTCGTCAGCGAACTCCTCGAGCGGCTGCAGATCGGCACGGCCGGGCAGCGCGCGCAACTGGCCGCTTTCCATCGGCCGCCGATGCGCAACACGCAGGGCGTCGAGATCGGGCACGCCACGTTCCCGTTCGAATTGCAGCCGGCCTGACCGGCGCGGATGCGCCGCTGCCGACGGCCCGCGACCCGGGCCGTGCGCGGCGGCGGGCACATGCCTGC
>NZ_QOBB01000208.1:0-14137 GCF_024704855.1 Burkholderia sp. HAN2018
GCGACCGTCACCGCGGACGCCATCGGCCAGTCCATGTTGTTGAAGAATTCATCCCACATCACGCGCCCGATCATCAGCGTGTCGGCGCCGCCCAGCAGTTCCGGAATCACGTACTCGCCCACCGCCGGGATGAACACCAGCAGGCTGCCGGCGATGATCCCGTTCTTCGACAGCGGCAGCGTGATGCGCGTGAACGCGACCCACGGCTTCGCGCCGAGGTCGTACGCGGCCTCGAGCAGCGTGAGGTCCATCTTCACGAGGTGCGCGTACAGCGGCATCACCATGAACGGCAGGTACGAATAGACCATCCCGATGTAGACGCCCGCGTCGCTGTGATAGAGGCGCAGCGGCGTGTGGATGATGCCCAGCGCGATCAGCGTGTGGTTCAGGAGGCCGTCGTCCTTCAGGATGCCGATCCATGCGTACACGCGGATCAGGAACGACGTCCAGAACGGCAGCATCACGGCCATCATCAGCACGTTGCGGCGGTTCGGTTCCGAGCGCGCGATGTAGTACGCCATCGGATAGCCGATCAGCAGGCACAGCACGGTCGACACGGCGGCCATCTTCAGCGAGCTGAGGTAGGTCGCGATGTACAGGTCGTCCTGCAGCAGGAACGCGTAGTGCGACAGCTGCAGCGCGAAGTGCACGACGCCGTCCTTGATCTCGACGAGCGACGTGTACGGCGGGATGCCCATCACCTGGTCGGCGAAGCTGATCTTCAGCACCAGCACGAACGGCAGCGCGAAGAAGATCGCGAGCCACACGAACGGCACGCCGATCGCGACGCTGCGGCCCGACGGCAGGAAGCGCGACAGCATGGAGAAACGGCCCGGGCGCGCGCGGCCGGCGCCGGTGCTCGCGGCGCCGGCAGACACCGGCGCGGACGGAGTGGAAGCGGAGGTTCTCATCGTGGCCTCCTCACTGCGTCAGCACGACGCCGCTGGCCGGCGACCACGACACGAACACGTCGTCGTTCCACGCCGGCGCGTTGTCGTTCATCAGGTGCGAGCTCGACAGGTTCGACACCACCGTCTTTCCGCTCGGCAGGCGCACGTGGTACAGCGAGTAGCTGCCCATGTACGCGATGTCGGTCACGACGCCGCGTGCCCAGTTGTGTTTCGAGCCCGGCTTCTCGCGCGACACGTGCACGCGCTCCGGGCGCACCGAGATGCCGACCGGCATCCCGAGCGGGCCGGTCACGCCGTGGCTCACGTACATGCGTGCTTCGAGGTCGTCGCTTTCGACGAAGATGTGGTCGGGCTCGTCCTCGACCACGCGCCCTTCGAAGAGGTTGGTCGAGCCGATGAATTCGGCCGAGAAACGGCTGTTCGGGTATTCGTAGACTTCGCCGGGCGAGCCGATCTGCACGATCTTGCCTTCGCTCATCACCGCGAGGCGGCTCGCCATCGTCATCGCTTCTTCCTGGTCGTGCGTGACCATCACGCAGGTCACGTCGACCTTCTCGATGATGTTCACGAGTTCGAGCTGGGTCTTCTGGCGGATCTTCTTGTCGAGTGCCGACATCGGCTCGTCGAGCAGCAGCAGCTTCGGGCGCTTGACCAGCGAGCGGGCCAGCGCGACGCGCTGCTGCTGGCCGCCGGAGAGCTGATGCGGCTTGCGCTTCGCGTACTTGCTCATCTGCACGAGCGCGAGCGCGTCGGCCACGCGCTCGCGGATCTCGTTCTTCGGCGTGCCTTCCTGCTTCAGGCCGAACGCGACGTTCGATTCGACCGTCATGTGCGGGAACAGCGCGTACGACTGGAACATCATGTTGACCGGGCGGCGGTACGGCGGCAGCGACGCGAGGTCCTCGCCGTCGACGAAGATCTTGCCGGAGGTGGCCGTTTCCAGCCCGGCAAGCATGCGCAGCAGCGTCGACTTGCCGCAGCCCGAGCTGCCGAGCAGCGCGAACAGCTCGTTCTTCGCGATCGTCAGGTTCACGTTGTCGACGGCCGTGCTGTCGCCGAATTTCTTCACGACGTTTTCGATGCGCACGAACGTTTCGTTCGGCTTGAGCATGTTCGTCGTCGGTCGATGCATCGCATCAGGTGTACTGAATGAATCCCGTTTCATGATGGTCCGTTTCAAGCAGGTAAGCGAATCTCAGGCGTCACGCGCGACCGGCGGCAGTCGGGCGGTGCTGGCGGAGAGGGATCGAGCGATTCCTCGTCCGGAACGAATGGCGCAACGAAACAGGCAGGGAAAACGCACGGCGATCGATGGCGATCAGTCGCGAACGACCGCGGCCACCCCGCTGGCTGTCATGAAGATTGCATCGGTTTTCATCGGGCTTTCCGCACGTTTTCGTCGTCTCCAGTGCGAATTTTTAAACCCGTCAAAAACCTTTTGGATCGCGGATTTCCGTTCCGGACATTGAACGGGATCGATGTTTGGGAGGGTGGTAAAACGGGGGCACGACCCGCCTCGCGCGGCAGCGCGGGCGCCCCGGCGGCACGGGCGCCGCCGGATGACACGGAAGACGAAACGGAGGGTGGGGAAAACGAGCAGCCGGGCGGCTGCAACGCGGGCCTGGGCGCCGCGCGGGTCACGTCACTTCGCGTTCAGTTCCTTCCAGCGCCGGTACACGTCGATCGCGCCGCCGTGCTTCTGTTGCACCATCGGCAACCGGCGCGCCTCGACCGGCTTCGCATATTCGGCATAGAACGTGTCGAGCTCGAAATACTTGCGGTCGTCGCGGTAGAACGGCGCGTAGTCCTCGCGCGTCGTGATGTAGACCACGCGTTTTGGGCTGCAGTAGTACAGCGCGCCGAGGCACATCGGGCACGGGCTCGCGAGAATGTAGATCTCGCAGTCGGTCAGGTGCTCGGTGCCGAGCTTGCGGCAAGCGTCGCGCACCGCGAGGATCTCGGCGTGCGCGGTCGGGTCGCTGGTCTGCGCGACGAGGTTCGGGCTCTCCGCGACGATCTCGCCGTCGCGGACGATCACCGTCGCGAACGGACGGCCGCCCTCTTCCACGTTCTTCATCGCAAGATCGATCGTGCGTTTCACAAAATCCATGGCTGCGTCCTGGTTGAAACGGCATGGCGAAAACGTGCGCCGGCCGGCGGCCGATGCACGTCGGGCAAAAGACTGCACGGCACCGCTGCCGCGGCGCCGCGCCGGCGTCAGAACGGCTTGGTCGGCAGGTACTTGCCGTCGAGCGTGATCACCGCACGCGAACCGCCTTCCGGATCGTCGACCTTCTTCACGTCGAGCCGGAAATTGATCGCGCTGATGATGCCGTCGCCGAACTTCTCGTGTACGAGTGCCTTCAGCGTCGTGCCGTACACCTGCAGCATTTCGTAGAAGCGATAAATGGTCGGGTCGGTCGGCACGCGATCGTCGATGCTGCCGCGCAGCGGGATCGTCTGCAGCAGCAGCACCGCGTCGTCGTCGAGGCCGAGCTTGTCGGCAACATTGCGCGCCGCATCGGCCGGCAGCGCGTGCTGGCCGAGCAGCGCGGCCGTCACGAACGCTTCGCTCAGGCCCGTGCCTTCGGTGAGCTGCGCGAACGACAGGTTCTTGCGCGCCTTCGCGAGAACGACGGTCTCCGCGAGCGCGTGGCGGGCGGTCTGGCTGTGCTGGGACTGGATCATGGCAATTCCTCGTGGGTAGGTTGGAGCGAGTCAGGCCGCGACGGGAAGCGTCGCGGGTGTGGCGCGGACCTCGGGATGGTCCGCCAGGGAGACGAACCGGCCGGTCGCGCCGTCATGGGCGTCGATGCAGCCCGATTCGATGTCGTAGACCCAGCCGTGCAGCGCGAGCCGCCCTTCTTCGAGCGCGAGCCGCACGGCGGGGTGCGTCTTCAGGTTCGCCAGTTGCGCGACGACGTTCTCGCGCACCATCGAGTCGATCCGCTCGCGTTCGCTGCGATGCGTGCGCGCCTCGTTCACGACGCGCGCCGAATCGGCATAACGCAGCCAGTGGCCGACGGCCGGCATGTGGTCCATGCACTGGCAGGTGGCAATCGCGGTCATCGCGCCGCAATCGGAATGGCCGCAGATCACGACGTCGGTCACGCGCAGCGCAGCCACCGCGTATTCGACGGACGCCGACACGCCGCCCGGCTCGGGGCCGTACGACGGCACGATGTTGCCGGCATTGCGGATCACGAACAGGTCGCCCGGTTCGCGCTGCGTGACGAGTTCGGGCACGAGCCGGCTGTCCGAGCACGAGATGAACAGCGCGCGCGGATGCTGGCTGCGCGCGAGATCGCGGAACAGCGTGGCGCGTGCCGGATACGCGTCGCGCTGGAACTTCAGGAAGCCTTCGATGATGTCCTTCATCGCGTGTTCTCCGGTGCGGGTGGAATCGATGAAGGGCAGGTTACGCCGGACTTCCAATAACGTAAAAGACTGATTTATGATCTACCGGATAAGCAGGACTTATAGGAACCACCATGCTGCTGCGCCATATCCACTACTTCCTCGCCGTCGCCGAGCATCGCAGCTTCACGCGCGCGGCCGCCGCGCTGCATGTGTCGCAGCCGGCGCTGTCCCAGCAGATCCGCCAGCTCGAGGAGACGCTCGGCGCGCAGCTGTTCGACCGCACCGCGCGCGTGACGCGGCTGACCGACGCCGGCGACGTCTATTTCCGCTATGCGCGGCAGGCGCTGCACGATCTCGCGGAAGGCCGGCGTGCCATTCACGACGTGCAGGATCTCAGCCGCGGCGCGCTGCGGATCGCGGTCACGCCGACCTTCACGAGCTATCTCGTCGGGCCGCTGATCGAGGCCTTTCACGGCCGCTATCCGGATGTGTCGCTGTCGGTGCGCGAGATGTCGCAGGAACGCATCGAGGCGCTGCTCGTCGACGATGAGCTCGATGTCGGCATCGCGTTCGACGAGGTGCAGACGGCGGATCTCGAAGCGCAACCGCTGCTGGTCGAAACGCTCGCGTTCGTCGTGAGCCGCCGCCATGCGCTCGCCGGAAAACGCAAGGCCGGCCTGCGCGCGCTGCACGACGCGTCGCTCGTGCTGCTCACGGCCGAATTCGCGACACGCGTGCAGATCGACCGCTATTTCCGCGAGCACGACGTGCGGCCGCGCGTGTCGATGGAAGCGAATTCGCTGGGGGCCGTGATCGAGATCGTGCGCCGCACGAACCTCGCGACGCTGCTGCCCGCGACGATCGCGAGCGGCCACGACGATCTCGCCGCCGTCGCGCTCGAACCGGCCGTCCTGCGGCGTACGGCCGTGCTGCTGCAACGCAAGGGGGCGTACCGGAGCGCGGCCGCGCGCGCGTTCGTCGAACTGGCGCTGGCGCATGGGGCGGGGCCTGTCAGGCGCGCGCGATGACCTCGGCCGCCGGGGTGCACGGCACGCGCCCTGGCGCTACCGGCAACCGATCGTGCCGCCGAACCGACTCACAGGAACACCGACATGCCGAACCTGCTACGCCGCCTGACACTCAACCCCATCGCAATCGCGGCATTGCTGGCGGGCGCGGCCTGGTGGATCCACGCACAGACGCGCGCCGACGGCCCGTATCGCGTCGTGGGGTTCAACTACACCGATCGTGGTGTCTACAGTTTCGTGGTGGATGGCTTCGGCGCGGGCAGCGTGCACGCGCGCCAGTTCGGCGGCGGGGGCGGCACGATGTGCTGCATGAGCGTGCCGCGCGGCAAGAAGACCTGGCACGTCAGGATCACGTACGATCTGACGCCTGAAGAAGACGCCCGGAACCAGGCGCCTGACATCGTCGAAACCGACGTCGCCGTGCCGGCTTTGCCGGACCGGCGCGACGGTTACATCGAGTTCCATTTTCTACCCGGCCGCAAGATCGACGCCCGATGGGTGGCGTACCCGACGATGCCGCGCATGCGCGCCACCGGGTGACCGGGAAGGGACTGCGCAGCCCACCCGCCCGGCGCTGCGTCAGTTGTAACCGAGAATCGCCACCGCCGCGACGTCCGGCCGATCGATCGTATTCCCGACGAGCGACGTCATCGGCTTCTGCAGCACGGCCTGATACGACGTCACGCGCGCGGCCTCCGGCACGCCCGCGTCATCCGGTGCCGGTTCGTCGAACGCGGCATCGAAACCGCTGTAAAACCCCGGTTGCTTCTGCGAAAAAGTCATCTCCACTCCTTTACCTGATCAAGTTTTCGATGTTCTAGCCGACCTGCTTCAACGTCGCCGCGTGCACCGCCGCGCCGTCATGCGCGGCTTCCGATCGCGCCAGCTGCGCGCGCGTGCGCCGCGTGATGTGAATCACCGCGAACACGACCGGCGCGATCAGCAGGCCTTCCGCCAGTTCGGGATCGACCGGCAGGTTCATCACGTGCAGCGCCTTGAACGCCGCCGTCGCGAGCGACAGCACGTAGTACGAAATGGCTGCCACCGACAGCCCCTCGACCGCGTGCTGCAGATGCAGCTGGTTGCGCGCGGTGCGCTCCATGCCCGCCAGCAGGCGCGTCACGTCCTTTTCCTGCGCGAGATTCACGCGCGTGCGCAGCAGGTCGACCGCTCGCGCGATCCGCGCGGCGATCTGCTCGTGGCGCGCCCATACGCTGCGACAGGTTTCCATCGCCGGCGCGAAACGCCGCTCCATGAATTCGGCGATCGTCGGCATCCCTTCGATGCGTTCCTCGCGCAACTCGTGGATGCGCGCCAGCACGAGCTTCTCGTACGCCCGCGACGCGCTGAAGCGCGCGCCCGATCCCGACAGCGACTCGACCCGTACCGCCAGATGCGTGAGCTTGACGAGCAGCGCGGTGTCGTCGCCGTCGGCGCCGCTCGCGTCCATCCGCTGCATCAGTGCATGGAGCGCCGCGTGGATCTCGTCGAGCTCGCGGCTCATCCGGCGCGCGACGGGCAGCGCCAGCAGGGCCATCATCCGGTACGTCTCGATTTCATGCAGGCGCTGCAGCAGGCGGCCGCCCTGCTCCTCGCGGAAATCCTCGTCGACGACGAGAAAGCGCATGAAACCGTCGTCGCGCACATGCCAGTCGCAGAACACCTTGCCGCCGCCGAGCACGTTGCTGCCGACGAGCGCGGGCCCGTCGATCCAGCGGCGCAGGTCGCCGCAGACGAGCCGCGCGGCGTCGCCCGTGAGCAGTTCCATGCGCACCGCGACGAAGCGGATGCCGGCAAGCCGCGCGAACCACGCGGCCGGAATGCCCTCGATCGCGAGATCATCGAAATAACCGGTGTCGCGGCGCGGCGCGACGAACGTGAAGGTCGAGAATTCGGTGTGGCGCTCCCACTTCAGGTGCCAGCCGCTCGGCGACTGCACCGCGTAGTGCGTCGCGCCTTCGTGCGGCGCGGCGATGCCGGTATCGCGGCACAGCGCGTGCAGCAGCGTTTCGTGGATGTCGGGCTGGCCGTCCGCGTAGATCGCGTAATGCGTGAGCGACACGGCTTCGGCGAGCCGCAGGAACGGCCGGGCATGCAATTCCGCGGCCAGCGCCGCGCGCAACGGATGGTCCATCATCGATACACCACGCTTCCCTGTTCAGTCCCGCACACCGGATCGTCCGGCCCGAACGCCGCGCCGCCCTCGGGCGAAACGTCAGCGTGATCGCACTATGGCAGACACACAGCAACAATAAAAACGCATAATGCTGATCGTTACGTTCAGTTTTCCTGATACCCATGAAGATGCTCGATCACGACGTGCTGGCCACCGTCGTCGCCGTCGCGGAGACCGGCAACATGACCCGCGCGGCCGAGGCCGTGAACCGTTCGCAGTCGGCCGTGAGCATGCAGATCAAGAGCCTGGAAGACGCGATCGGGCGGCCGCTGTTCGTGCGCAAGCCGCGCAGCATCGTGCTGACGCGCGAAGGCGAGGTGCTGCTGGGATTCGCCAGACGAATGCTGGCACTGCGCGACGAGGCGTGGGCGGCCGTGGTGCGGCCGGAAGTGACCGGCAAGGTCGTGATCGGCGTGCCGGACGACTATGCGTCGTCGCTGCTGCCGTCGGTGCTGAAGAAGTTCTCGGCGACCTACCCGAAGGTCGAGATCCAGGTGATGGGGCTGCCGAGCAGCGCGCTCGCGCCGCTGATCAAGGAAGGCACCGTCGATCTCGTCTGCGGCACGCGCATCAAGGGGCTGTCCGGCGACTTCATCCGCCACGAGCCGATGGCGTGGGCCGCGATGACGAACGGGCCGCGCGTGTGGGAAGAGCGGCCGCTGCCGATCGCCGTGTTCATGCCGGGCAGCGTCGCGCGCGAGAACGCGATCCGCAGCCTCGAACGCGCGAAGGTGCCGTACCGTACCTCCTATGAAAGCCCGAGCCTGCTCGGGCTGCTCAGCATGGTCGAGGCCGGCCTCGCGGTCGCGCCGCTCGCGCGCTGCGCGATTCCCGCGCAACTGTCGATGCTCGGCCGCGCGCACGGGCTGCCCGACCTGCCGCCGCTCGAACTGATTCTCGCGCGCAGCACGAAATCGAAGCGGCCGCCGTGCGACTTTCTCGCGGAACAGTTGATGGAAGACCTGCAGCGTCAGACCGGGCAGACCGGCGACGCGTGATCAGCGCATCGCGCCGAACCCGGCCGCGCCCAGTGCCGCGTTGACGTTCGCGGCCACCTGATCGACGAGCGCTTCCAGCGTATCGCCGCATACCTGCGTGTGTTCCGGTGCGACATGCTCCGCGCGTTGCCAGCCCCACTGCGCGCCCGACGCGACCGACAGCGTCGCGCCGAAGCGGTTGCCGTGGCGGCGGCCGAAGGTGCTCACGCGCCGCCCGGCCATGTAGTCCTGTTCGGGCAGACAGAGCCGGATCTCGACCGCGACCTGGTCGCGATCGTTGACGCGCGCGGCCGGGCTGACCGTCGCGGCGAACACCTTGCCGATCCGCCAGGTCACGTCGCGCTCCCACGCCGCGAGCGGCCCGCCGGCCGCGTCGACCCGCTCGGTGTCCACCGACCACTGATGCCGGTCGGGCACGACGATCGCCTGATGCAACAGCATTTCGGCCACGCGCACCGTCGTCACGAGCTGACGCGCGAGTTGCTGGCCCGACGGCAGCGACGCCGTCCGTACCCGGCCGTTTGCCGGCTGCACGACAGGTACTGCTTCCAATAGATCCATGACTCCTCCGCATGCAGGATCGGCGCCGCGCACGCAGCATCGCGCGGCTGTCCGCCGCCTGAGGGCGGACAGCACGGCGACCGGCGATCGGACGGCGGATCGGACAAGCCATCAAGGAACGAACCACAACCCACGAGCAACAGCCGTTCCCAACTTCACCGTGCCTTCGGCCCGACCCGCAACCGGCGCGCGACCGGCCCGATCACCGCATCGGCCTGCTGCGCGATCAGCATGTGCAGCGTGAAATCCAAATCTTCCAGCGCGATGTCGAAGCGCACGTGCACCACGTCGCGCACGGCACGCGCGCTGACGACGTACACGCCGAGCGGGGAATGCAGCAGCGCCGCGAGCCGCGCATGCGCGTGTTCTCCGGAGTCGGCCGTCAGCGTGACGGGCAACTGCAGGCGCGGGCGCGGCGGCGGGAACGGAATGACGTTGTTGCGTACGCCGGCGCGCAACTGGCGGCCGGCGACATCGAAGGCGGGAACGGGATGAATGAAGGTCATGGAGCGGACGGAAGCCGTCTCGGCTGTTCGACACGTCCCCAGCTTAGAAGAGACCGCATAAACGTCGTGCAAAAAAACGGGCCGCCCGTGCAAAAAACGGCACGGGGGACACAACACGTCAACGGCCAGCGGCATGGCGGCCGGCCGTGCGGTCGCGATGCGCGCGCCGCGACCGCCCGCCACCCGCCACGGTTCGCGCCAATCAAACCGTGCGCCGGCCGCCGCTCTACGCGAACGCTTCGAGCGACGCACGCCGCCGCTCGTCGACCATCGATTCGATCAGCGACACCAGATCGTCGGTCAGCGGATCGCAGATGCCCGGCGAGCGATGCAGTTCGAGATCGGCCGCCGGCAGCAGCGGCAGCCCGTCCGTCTCGTCGAGCACGCGCCAGTTCTCGGGCAGCGTGCAGCGGTCGATCATCGTCACGGCCGCGCCGTGGTTCACCGCGATCTTGATGCCGGTCGGGCTCTGGCTCGTATAGACGACGTGATACGGCCGCCCGGCCGTCGCGAGCGCCTGCAGCCCGCGCTGCCGGTAGCAGCACGTCTCCGGAAACAGCGCGAGCGGCACCGACGCCTGCGGGCCGAGCACGAAATCGCGGTGCGCGGCCCACACGACATCGTGCCGGCCGAGCAGCCGCCCGCCCGCGTTCGGCCCGTGCCGCACGACGAGCGCGACGTCGAGCTCGCCGGCCTGCAGCCGTTCGAGCAGTTCGAGCGACGTGCGGCAATGCACGTGAAAACGCGCGCCCGGCCGCATCGCATAGAACGACTTCAGCAGGTCGGGCAGCCACAGCTCCGCGTAGTCCTCCGGCAGCCCGAAGCGCACGACGCCGCGATCGCTGCTCGCCTGCTTCAGCGCGAGGATCGCGTCGTTCTGCACCTGGATGATGCGGCGCGCATGGATCAGGAAATTCTCGCCGTCGCGTGACAGTTCGAGCCGTCGGCTGTTGCGCATGAACAGGTGCGTGTCGAGCCGCTCCTCGAGCGTGCGGATGCGCAGGCTGATCGTCGACTGCGTGCGATGCAGTTGCCGGGCCGCCGCGGTGAAGCCGCCGCTCTCGACCACGGCGACGAATGCCCGGATCAGTTCCGGATCGAGCGAACTGAGCTTCGACCAATCGGGCCTTTGAATGGCAGCCATCGGAATTACTCGCTTTCGAAAAAAGAAGGGAAGACGAAAGATAGGGCTCGGAGTACGCCGATTGTTGTCCGGATGCGCCCGGCCCTCCAACCCCTGCCCGGGTATGACAAACCCGGAGCCGGTTCACGAACGAGCACCCGCCAGTTCCGCCCCGCCCGCCGTCACGACACCGGCCGAGGCCCGCCCGGCGGGCGTCCGCGCGACGGGCCCAGGGCTTTCCCGGAGACGACGAAAACTCATAGCCCGATCAGAAAACATCGATTCACCGGCCGCGCCGCGGCCCACCACAATCGCCTCACACCCAACCTCATCGACGAGACATCGCAATGACCGCATCCCAACCCAGGCAGCTTTACATCGGCGAAGGCTTCGAAGGCCCCGGCGTCAACCTCGCGCACATCAACGTGCTGGTCGGCCCGCGCAACGGCCCCGCGGGCCAGGCGTTCGCCACGGCCCTCGCGACGCCGTCGGCCGGCCATGCGCCGTTCGTCGTGATCGCGCAGCCGGGCGTGCCGACCAAGCCGCTCACGCTGTACGTCAACAAGGCGCAGATCGCCGGCGATTTCCACGGCAACGCCACGTGGGGCGCGTCGCAGGCCGGCATCGCGAAGGCCGTGGCCGAAGCGCTCGAGAACGGCACGCTGCCGCCCGAAGCGGAGAACGACTGGGTCGTCGTGTCGGCGAACTGGGTGAACCCGCAGACCGACGATCTCGATGCCGTGTTCGAGAACAACTATCGCGCGTGCCGCACCGCGATCGTCGCCGCGATGGAAGGGCTGCCGCATCGCGACGCGGTATTCGCCGCCGCGCGCGACGTGTCGAACCCGTTCTACACCCCGAAGAAAAACTGAAGACGACAAGCGGCCGACACAAGGCCGCACCTGGAGGAAGCATGGAATACGTCCGCCTCGGCCAGTCCGGCCTGAAGGTGTCCCGCCTGTGTCTCGGCACGATGAACATGGGCACCCCCGACTGGAAACCCTGGATCTTCGACGAAGCGCAGAGCGAGCCGATCGTGCGCCGCGCGCTCGACGCCGGCGTGAACTTCATCGATCTCGCCGATTTCTATTCGACGGGCGTCGGCGAGGAAGTGGTCGGCCGCATCCTGAAGCGCAACGCGCGCCGCGAGGAGCTCGTCGTGACGACCAAGGTCGGCTACGACATGGGCAGCTACCCGAACGCGGGCGGCCATTCGCGCAAGCACGTGCTCGACGGCATCGACGCTTCGCTGAAGCGGCTCGGGATGGATTACGTCGACATCTTCATGCTGCACTTCTTCGACGTGAACACGCCCGTCGAGGAAACGATGAGCGCGCTGCACGACATCGTGCGCGCGGGCAAGGCGCGTTATATCGGCGTATCGACGATGTACACGTGGCAGTTCGCGAAAATCATGCAGGCCTGCGAACGAAACGGCTGGGACAAGCCGATCAACATGCAGCTGCAGCTGAACCTCGCGTATCGCGAGGAGGAGCGCGAGATGGTGCCGTACTGCATCGACCAGGGCGTCGGCGTGTCGGTGTTCAGCCCGCTCGCGCGCGGCCTGCTGACCTGCGAGCCGCAATCGACGCGCAACCAGACCGACTTCTTCACCGCGCAGATGTACGGCGATGCCTCATCGCTCGCGATCGCGGAATCGGTCGCGAAGGTCGCGAAGCGCCGCGGCGTGCCGCCCGCGCAGATCGCGCAGGCGTGGGTGCTGAGCCGCCCCGGCGTCGCGAGCATGCTGGTCGGTGCGGATTCCGTCGCGCAGTTCGACAGCGCGCTCGGCGCGCTCGAGACACAGCTCACCGAAGAGGAATTGCACGAACTGGAGCGCAACTACACGCCGTGTGACCTGATCAACGACTACACGGCCGGCAAGCGCATCGCGCGCGCGTCGCGTCCGGCACAGGGCAGTTTCGCGACGGACTGAGGCACTGAAGGAACGACACACGATGAACGAATTTCTGAGGACCGGCCATTACATCGGCGGCGAATGGCACGAACCGCATGGCGCGAGCGATGCGACCTATCCGGTGCGGAACCCCGCGACCGGCGAAACGATCGCGAAAGTCGCGAAAGGCGGCGCCGACGATACGCAGCGCGCCATCGACGCGGCCGCGCACGCGTTCCCCGCGTGGCGCGCACTGACCGCGAAGGAGCGCGGCGCACGCGTGAAGCGCTGGGGCGAGCTGATGCTCGAACATCGCGACGCGCTCGCCGGGCTGCTGACGCGTGAGCAAGGCAAGCCGCTCGCGGAAGCGCGCGGCGAAGTCGCGTACGCGGCGAGCTTTCTCGAATGGTTCGCGGAAGAAGCGAAGCGCATGTACGGCGACGTGATCCCGAGCCCGAAGCCGGATGCGCAGATCGTCGTCACGCGCGAGCCGGTCGGCGTCGTCGCGGCGATCACGCCGTGGAATTTCCCGCTCGCGATGATCACGCGCAAGGCCGGCCCCGCGCTCGCGGCCGGCTGCACGATGGTGCTGAAGCCGTCGGAGGAAACGCCGCTGTCGGCGTTCGCGCTCGCGGTGCTCGCCGAGCGCGCGGGCGTGCCGGCCGGCGTGTTCAACGTCGTGTCGGGCGACGCGGTCGCGATCGGCGAGACGCTGACGAGTTCGCCCGTCGTGCGCAAGCTGTCGTTCACGGGCTCGACGCGGGTCGGCAAGCTGCTCGCGAAGCAGTCGGCCGACACGCTGAAGAAGCTGTCGCTCGAACTCGGCGGCAACGCGCCGTTCATCGTGTTCGACGATGCCGATCTCGACGCGGCGGTCGCGGGCGCGATCGCGTCGAAGTTTCGCAACACGGGCCAGACCTGCGTGTGCGTGAACCGCTTTCTCGTGCAGGACGGCGTGTACGACGCATTCACGCGCAAGCTCGCGGACGCCGTGCGCACGCTGCGCGTCGGCAACGCGCTCGCAGGTGAGGTCGACCAGGGGCCGCTGATCAACGAGGCGGCGCTCGGCAAGGTCGAGCGGCACGTGGCCGATGCGGTCGCGAAGGGCGCGCACACGCTCACCGGCGGCAAGCGTCATGGGCTCGGCGGCACGTTCTACGAGCCGACCGTGCTGACCGGCATGACGGCCGACATGCTGATCGCCGAAGAGGAAACCTTCGGCCCCGTCGCCGGCTGCTTCCGCTTCGCGACCGAGGAAGAGGCCGTCGCCGCGGCCAACGATACGCCGTTCGGGCTGTCCGCGTACTTCTATACGCGCGATCTCGGCCGCGCGTGGCGCGTGTCGGGTGCGCTGGAAAGCGGAATGGTCGGCGTCAACGACGGGATCATCTCGACCGAAGTCGCGCCGTTCGGCGGCGTCAAGCAATCGGGGCTCGGCCGCGAGGGCTCGAAGTACGGCCTCGACGAATACGTGGAACTCAAGTACACGCTGATGGCCGGCCTCGGCCGCTGACCGCTGACCGCGGTCGACCCGCGCCGCGCGCCGCCCGGCCGCGCGGCGCCTTGCACGGCGCTCG
>NZ_QOBB01000209.1:0-12172 GCF_024704855.1 Burkholderia sp. HAN2018
CTGGCGACAGTTCTACAACGAGCGCCGGCCCCATAGCGCACATCGCTATCAACCTCCCGCCACGGTCCGTCGAGCCTGGCTGGATTCCGATAATATCGACGCGAGACTCACTGCCTGACTGGCTACAAAATTCCACCGCAGGTCAGTAAAGCGAGGCGCGGTTTCATGGGCGCCAGTTTGACAGATGCGCGCGCGGCCGGAAACGTCGTGCGCGGCGTTCCATGCACGACTATGGCGATGCGCGATGCCGAACCGTTCCGGCATCGCGCCCGCGCATCGATCGCAACCCGTCAGCCCGTGACCGGCGTGCGCCGCACTTCCGACAGGTAGATGAGGATCAGCGACACCCACACGATCCCGTACAGGAACATGAAGCAGGTCGTGCGCACGCGCAGAAGGTCGAGCAGCACACCGAACAGGATCGGCAGCAGGAAGCCGCCGAGCCCGCCCGCGAGCCCGACGATGCCCGTCACGACACCCATGTTGTCCGCGAAGTCGTCCGCAACGTACTTGAAGGTCGACGCCATCCCGAGCGCGAACACTGCACCGAGCACGAACGTCAGCGCGACAAAGCCGGCCACCGGCATCGACACGTTCAGCGTCGCGGTGCCGTCGATCGTGTGGATCACGAAGTCGGTCGCCGGATACGACAGCAGGAACAGCGCGATCCACGCGACCCACAGCCCCCACCACGTGACTGCGTGCGCGCCGAAGCGGTCGGACAGCGCACCGCCCAGCGCACGCAGCACGGAGCCCGGCAACGAGAAGCCGGCCGCGAACGCGGACGCCATCACCAGCGACATCCCGTATTCGGTCTTCAGGTACTGCGGAATCCACAGCGACAGCGCCGTGAAGCCGCCGAACGTAATCGAGTAGTACTGGCAGAGCCGCCATACGCGCGGGTCGCGCAGCACCTTGAACGCATCGAGCATCGACCCGCCGCGCTTGCCTGCGCCCGGGTCGGGCGCCGACGCGAACCAGAAGATCAGCGCCGTGACGAGCAGCGCAACCGCATAAATGCGCGGTACGACGCGCCAACCGTACGCGTCGAGCAACAGCGGCGTGACGAACAGGTTGACGGCCGCGCCAACCGTGCCCGCGCCGAACACGCCCATCGCGAGCCCCCGCCGCTGCGGCGGGAAAAAGCGCGCGACATACGGCGTGCCGACTGCGAACGAAGCGCCGACGCAGCCGAGGAACAGCCCGATCAACAGGAACTGCCACAGCTGCGTCGCGTAGCTGACGATATAGACGGGCACCGCGCACACCACGAGCAGCACCGTCATCACGATCCGGCCGCCGAAGCGGTCGGTCCACGTGCCGAGCGGCAAGCGCATCAGCGCGCCGGTCAGCACGGGCGTCGACGTGAGCAACCCGAACTCCGTGCTGTTCAGCCCGAGATCGGTGCGCAACTGCACGCCGAGCACGCCGAACATCATCCACACGACGAAACACACCATGAACGCGAGCGTGCTCGCGGCCAGCACCGACCATGCACGCAGCGGAATCGCCGGCACGCTGCCGGCCGGCGCCACGCTACCTTGTTGTTGAGTTGCCATACGCCAAACCTCGTTTCATTGGACCAGCGGCCCGTTCGCGCCGTCGAATGCGACGCCTTCGACGCGCGCGCCGCCTGCGAGAATCGCCACGTACTGCCGTATCGCCCGCTCCCGCACCCGTTCCGACAGGTACGCGGCGATCTGCGCGGCGGCTTCGTCGAACGGCACCAGGTCACCCGGCACGCGGCGCTCGATACACACGATGTGGAAGCCGAAGCGCGTATTGACAAGTTTCGGCAGCACGCCGAGCCCGTCGGAGTCGAACAGCGCGGCCTCGAATTCCGGCACCGTGTCGCCGCGCAGCAGTTGCCCAAGGCTGCCGCCCACCTCCGCCGACGGGCAGTTCGACGATACGCGCGCGACCGCTTCGAACGTGTCGGGCGCGGCCACGACATCGGCGAGCGCCCGTTCCGCGCGCTGCCGCAGCGGTGCGAGCGGCACGCGGTCCGTCATCGCGAACAGCACGTGGCTCGCATAGACGATGTCGTTGCGGCGAAAGCGCGCCGGGTGCTGCGTGTAATAGCGTTCGCAATCGGCGCGATCGGGTTCTGGCAAGTGGGTGAGCTCGCGGTCGAGCAACGCGTCGACGGCCGCATCATCGAGCGGCACACCTTCTTCGAGCAGCGCGAGCGACACCGCACGCTGCCGCAGCAATTCGCGCACCGCGAGCGCGCGCCGTGCGGCATCGAGCTGATCGGGCGCGTCGCCGTGATGCCCGGCCTCGGCCGCGATGGCTGCTTCGTCGATCGCAACGCCGTTGATCGTCAGCGGCACCGCTGCGACTTCGGGGAGAGCATTGTTCATATGGCATCCTCAGCGCTTGCGCACGAGCTGGTACGGGCGGATCAGGTATGCGACGGACGCGATCCCGCTCCAGATGTGCACCATCCGCGTGAACGGCGATACGAGGAAGATCGTGAAGCCGAGCACGATGTGCAGCCGGTACGTCAGCGGCACGCCGACGAGCAGGTTCGCGATATCCGGCCGGAACGTGACGACGCCCTTCACGTAATCGGTCAGCTGTTCGAACATCACGCCGTCCATATGGCGCGTCGACAACACGACGGTGCCGAGCCCGAGCGCGAGCTGCGCCCACAGCATCAGCACGATCAGGACGTCCGACTGGCGGCTGTTGCGGCGGATGCGCGGATCGCCGAGGCGACGCCAGATCAGGATCGTGAGCCCGATGATCGCCGCGACGCCGGCCGCGCCGCCTGCCACCATCGCGACGAGCTGGTGCCCGGACGCCGACAGGAACGGCGACACGAGCCAGTGCGGCGCGAGAAAGCCGCCGAAGTGGCCGAGCACGACGACCAGCACGCCCCAGTGGAACAGGTTGCTGCCGAGCCGCAGCATGCCGTGGCGCAACAACTGTGATGAATCGCTTTTCCACGTGTACTGCTCGCGGTCGAAGCGGATCAGGCTGCCCACCAGCAGCACGGCGAGGCAGATGTACGGGTAGATCCCGAACAGGAACTGATGCAAGTAAGCGTTCATGTCTTTTCCCAGTTGGACCCGCGCTTACGCACCGCGGGCCGGCCGCTTGTCGTGGAATCGCACCGTCTGCTCCGCCGGCGTCGCCGCGCCGACGAAGCGCACGGCCTCGTCCGCATACGACGCGTCGAGCGCACGGTAGTCGTCGGCGCTCGGCCGCTCGGCGGCCACGTCGTCGTCGGCCGCATCCGGCGGGTCGGCCGGCGCGAGGCCGGCCATCGGCAACAGCGCGCCGACGACGAAGCTGTAGTGGCTGCCGCGCTGCGCGAGCTGCCCGGCCAGCGCGCGCAGGATCTCGCCGGTTTCGGCGAGCAGCTTGCGCGCATCGGGCGCCGGCAGACGCGACAGGTATTCGAGGAACACGGGCAGGTAGTCAGGCAGTTCACCCCGGTTCAGGAACAGGCCGTGCCGCTCGTACATCTGCAGCAGGTCGACCATCGCCTGCCCGCGGTCGCGCGATTCGCCGTGCACGTGCTCGAACAGGTACAGCGACGTCGCGCGGCCACGGTCGAACAGCCCCACGTAGTTCTCCTGCAGCGTCAGCAGGTCGCGCTCGCGCCCATACGCAATGAACCGGTCGAGGCCCGCGCGCACCGGTTTCGGCATGCGCGTGCGGTCGCGCAGGTGCGCCTCGATCGAGTCGAGCGCGTCGACGAGCGCTTCGTCGGGATAGTCGAGCAGCGCCGCGAGCGCCGCGTAGGTCGGATCGGGTGCGGTGTTCGTCATCGGGAAGCCTCGTGGATCGGAATCGTCTTGCTGCCCTTCTTCGGGCTGAACAGGCTCGCTTCGGAACGGCCGTCCGAGCAGCCGTTGCCGAACGAGAAGCCGCACGACGCGCGCAGGTCGTACGCGTTCTCCGCATACTCGCGGTGCGTGGTCGGGATCACGAAACGATCCTCGTAGTTCGCGATCGCGAGATAGCGGTACATCTCCTCGACCTGCGCGAGCGACAGACCGACCTGGTCGAGCACGCCGCGCGCATCGATGCCGTCCACGTGGCGCGCACGCATGAATGCGCGCATCGCGAGCAGCCGTTCGAGCGCAAGCTTCACGGGCGCCTCGTCGCCCGCCGTCAGCAGGTTCGCGAGGTAGCGCAGCGGAATGCGCAGCGATTCGACGTCCGGCAGGTAGCCGTTCATCCCGAGCGCGCCGCTGTTCGCGGCCGAGTTGATCGGTGAAAGCGGCGGCACATACCACACCATCGGCAGCGTCCGGTACTCGGGATGCAGCGGGAACGCGATCTTCCAGTCGATCGCCATCTTGTAGGTCGGCGAACGCCGTGCGGCGTCGATCCACGCGGCCGGCACGCCGTCGCGCTCGGCCTGCGCAATCACCGCCGGATCGTCCGGATCGAGGAACAGCGACAGCTGCGCTTCGTACAGGTCCTTCTCGTTCTCCGCGCTGGCCGCCTCGCTGATCCGGTCGGCGTCGTACAGCAGCACGCCGAGATAGCGGATGCGGCCCACGCAGGTCTCCGAGCACACGGTCGGCTGGCCGGCCTCGATGCGCGGATAGCAGAAGATGCACTTCTCGGCCTTGCCGCTCTGCCAGTTGTAGTAGATCTTCTTGTACGGGCAGCCCGACACGCACATGCGCCAGCCGCGGCACTTGTCCTGGTCGATCAGCACGATGCCGTCTTCCTCGCGCTTGTAGATCGAGCCGGAGGGGCACGACGCGACGCACGCCGGGTTCAGGCAATGCTCGCACAGGCGCGGCAGGTACATCATGAAGGTGTTCTCGAACTGCCCGTAGATGTCCTTCTGCACCGCTTCGAAGTTGTAGTCCTTCGCGCGCTTCTCGAACTCGCCGCCGAGGATCTCTTCCCAGTTCGGCCCCCACTCGATCTTCTCGAGCCGCTGGCCGCTGATCACCGAGCGCGGTCGCGCAACCGGCATCGCGCGTGTATTGCCGGCTTCCTGCAGGTGCGCGTAGTCGAACGTGAACGGCTCGTAGTAATCGTCGATCTCGGGCAGGTGCGGGTTCGCGAAGATCTGCGCGAGCAGGCGCCACTTGCTGCCGAGACGCGGCTCGATCTTGCCGTCCGTGCGCCGCTGCCAACCGCCGCGCCAGCGGTCCTGGTTCTCCCAGTCCTTCGGATAACCGATGCCCGGTTTCGTCTCGACATTGTTGAACCACGCGTATTCCATTCCCTCGCGGCTCGTCCACACGTTCTTGCAGGTCACCGAGCAGGTATGGCACCCGATGCACTTGTCGAGGTTCAGCACCATTGCGATCTGTGCGCGTACCTTCATGACGCTTCTCCCGCGCGAACATGTTGAGTGGCGGCTGCGGTCTCTTCGCCGTCGAGCCAGTCGATCTTGTTCATCCTGCGCACGATCAGGAACTCGTCGCGATTCGAGCCGACCGTGCCGTAGTAGTTGAAGCCGTACGCGAGCTGCGCGTAGCCGCCGATCATGTGGGTCGGCTTCAGCGCGATACGCGTGACCGAGTTGTGGATGCCGCCGCGCGTGCCGGTGATCTCGGAGCCCGGCGTGTTCACGATCTTCTCCTGCGCGTGATACATCATCACCATCCCGGACGGGATCCGCTGGCTGACGACGGCCCGCGCGCACAATGCGCCGTTCGAGTTGTAGCACTCGATCCAGTCGTTATCGACTGCGCCGATCGCCTTCGCGTCGTCCTCCGACATCCACACGATCGGGCCGCCGCGCGACAGCGTCAGCATCAGCAGGTTGTCCGTATACGTGCTGTGGATCCCCCACTTCTGGTGCGGCGTAAGGAAGTTCAGCACGCGCTCGGGGTTTCCGTTCGAGCGCGTGCCGAGCATGTGCGCATAGCTGCCCGTATCGACCGGCGGCTTGTATGCACACAGCGATTCGCCGAACGCGCGCATCCATGCGTGATCCTGATACAGCTGCTGGCGGCCGGTCATCGTGCGCCACGGCACCAGTTCGTGCACGTTCACGTAGCCGGCGTTGTACGACACGTGCTCGGATTCGATCCCGCTCCAAGTCGGCGACGAGATGATCTTGCGCGGCTGCGCCTGGATGTCGCGGAAGCGGATCTTCTCGTCGGCGCGCGCGGCAGCGAGGTGCGTGTGGTCGATGCCCGTGATGCCGGACAACGCGCGCCACGCCTTCACCGCCACTGCGCCGTTGGTCTCGGGCGCGAGCGCGAGAATCACCTCGGCCGCGTCGAGCGCCGTGTCGATGCGCGGGCGCCCCTGCGCGGCGCCGTCGGTGACCTTGTAGTTCAGCTCGCCGAGCAGCTTCACTTCGTCCTTCGTGTCCCAGCCAATGCCCTTGCCGCCGTTGCCGAGCTTGTCCATCAGCGGCCCGAGCGACGTGAAGCGCGCATAGGTATTCGGATAGTCGCGCTCGACGACGGTCACGGTCGGCATCGTGCGGCCCGGCACCGGCTCGCATTCGCCGCGCTTCCAGTCCTGCACGTCGAACGGCTGTGCGAGTTCGCCCGGCGTATCGTGCGCGATCGGCGCGAGCACGACGTCGCGCTCGACGCCGAGATGCCCGTCGCACAGCTCGGAGAAGCGCTTCGCGATTCCCTTGAAGATCTCCCAGTCGCTTCTCGATTCCCACGCGGGGTCGACCGCTGCCGACAGCGGATGGATGAACGGGTGCATGTCGGACGTGTTCATGTCGTCCTTCTCGTACCACGTCGCGGTCGGCAGCACGACGTCCGAGTACATGCAGGTCGTCGACATCCGGAAATCGAGCGTCACGAGCAGGTCGAGCTTGCCGCGCGGTGCTTCGTCGTGCCAGGTCACTTCCTCGGGACGCGGACCGCCGGTCGCAGCGAGATCCTCGCCCTGCACGCCGTTGGTCGTACCGAGCAGGTGCTTCAGGAAATATTCGTGTCCCTTGCCCGACGAACCGAGCAGGTTCGAGCGCCACACGAACAGGTTGCGCGGGAAGTTGCCGGGCGCGTCGGGATCCTCGCTCGCCATCTTCAGCGTGCCGGCCTTCAGTTGCTGCGCGATGTCGGCGCCAGCGTGCGCGGGATCGGCCAGCGCCGTGCCGACCTTCAACGGATTCGCCGACAGCTGCGGTGCGGACGGCAGCCAGCCCATCCGTTCCGCGCGCACGTTGTAGTCGATCGGCGCGCCATGGAACTTCGACTTGTCCGCGAGCGGCGACAGCAGCGTGGCCGGATCCATCGGGTCGTAGCGCCACTGGTCGGTGTGTGCGTAGAAGAACGACGTCGAATTCATCTGGCGCGGCGGGCGGCTCCAGTCGAGTGCGCCCGACAATACCGTCCAGCCCGTCTGCGGCCGCAGCTTCTCCTGGCCCACATAGTGCGACCAGCCGCCGCCCGGCTTGCCGACGCAGCCGCACATGATCAGCATGTTCATGATCGCGCGGTACGACATGTCCATGTGGAACCAGTGGTTGATCCCCGCGCCAATGATCACCATCGACTTGCCCTGCGTCTTGTGCGCGTTCTCCGCGAACTGCCGCGCGACCGAGATCACGTCCGCACGCTTCACGCCGGTGATCGCCTCCTGCCACGCGGGCGTGTACGGCAGGTCGTCGTCGTAGCTCATCGCCACGTCGCGGCCGCCGAGGCCCTGGTCGAGCCCGTAGTTCGCGACGAACAGGTCATAGACGGTCGCGACCAGCATGTCGCCGTTGCGCGTCGCGATGCGCCGCACGCCGATCCGGCGCGACAGCTCGGACGCGTGGCGCGTCGAGTTGAAGTGCGCGTGCGGCTGGTTGCCGAAGTACGGAAACAGCACGTCGACCACGTCGTCGTGCTGCGTCGTGCACGACAGCCGCGGCGACAGCGCCGCCCCCTTCGACGTCTCGGCGCGCAGGTTCCACTTGCCCTTGTCGGCGTCGTTCTGCTGCCCCCAGCGGAAACCGACCGACCCGACCGGCACGACGAACTCGCCGTTCGTGTCGTCGATCATCACGGTCTTCCAGTCCGGGTGCACGGCTTCGTGGAGTGCATCGTCGAAGTCGGACGCGCGCACGAGACGCTCGGGCACGTAGCCGTCGCCGTGCGGCACGAGGCGCACGAGGCACGGCATGTCGGTGTAGCGCTTGCAGTAGTCGGCAAAGTAGTCGCTCTTCCCCGCCACATGAAATTCCTTGAGGATCACGTGCCCCATCGCGAGCGCGAGCGCCGCGTCGGTGCCCTGCTTCGGGTGCAGCCACAGGTCGCCGAACTTCGCGCCTTCCGAATAATCGGGGAACACCGACACGACCTTGGTGCCGCGATAGCGTGCCTCGACGAGGAAGTGCGCGTCCGGCGTGCGCGTCTGCGGGACATTGGAGCCCCACATCATGATGAAGGTCGAGTTGTACCAGTCGGCCGATTCCGGCACGTCGGTCTGCTCGCCCCAGGTCTGCGGCGACGCGGGCGGCAGGTCGCAATACCAGTCGTAGAAGCTCAGGCACACGCCGCCGATCAGCGACAGGTAGCGCGAACCTGCCGCGTACGACACCATCGACATCGCCGGAATCGGCGAGAAGCCGACCACGCGATCGGGGCCGTGCCGCTCGACCGTGTGCACGTTGGCAGCCGCGACGATCTCGTTGACCTCGTCCCAGCTTGCGCGCACGAAGCCGCCGAGCCCGCGCCGGCTCTGGTACGAACGGCGCGCTTCATCGTCGTCGACGATCGAGCGCCACGCTTCGACGGGGCCGAGCCTACGACGGCGCTCGCGCCACAGCTTCACGAGCGCGCTGCGCACGAGCGGATGCTTGAGGCGGTTCGCGCTGTACAGGTACCACGAGTATGACGCGCCTCGCGAGCAGCCGCGCGGCTCGTGGTTCGGCATGTCGGGGCGCGTGCGCGGATAGTCGGTCTGCTGGGTTTCCCAGGTGACGATCCCGCCTTTCACATAGACCTTCCACGAACACGAACCCGTGCAGTTCACGCCATGCGTCGAGCGGACGATCTTGTCGTGCTGCCAGCGCATCCGGTAACCGTCTTCCCATTTCCGATCTTCGTCGGTGACGGCGCCGTGTCCGTCGGAGAAGCGTGGCCTCGTGGTGGAGAAATAACGCAATCTATCCAGGAAATGGCTCATGGGGATCTCGTTTTTCCGGTCTATTGGCAGACCCTGATTATTTAAGGTGGTGAAATACCGGTTGTAAAGAACGATCGACATTCGAAATCAGGCCGTTTCGCCGTTGTCACCGTGATCGAACCCATTGTTGCGCGGACCGACATATCACGAATTGATACAAATCACGGTATCGTTCATCCGCTTGCAGCAACGAAACAGGATAGCGTCTCAGCGATTCCCCCTATCACAAGGGTACGATTGCTGACCGGGCCCTTTCGGGAATGGAGTAGACCGAAGCAAAGTTGTCACTGACTGCGGCTTGCGAAGACCGGTGTCGACTCCCCTGCGGGGCCGGCAGTGGCAGTCACGCGTGGTGCGGTGCCCGAGTTTGATCGGGCAATCGTACCGTCGTGGTAACAAAGCTGCGAAAGCAGCTCTCGTCGCGGGCTCTCGAAATCGAGCATCTGAAGCTCATGATCGCGAAACTGCGCCGAATGCAGTTCGGCCGGAGATCGGAGAAACTAGATCGCCAGATCGAACAGATCGAATTGCGGCTGGAGGATCTGCAGGCCGACGAAGGAGCCGCCGATGCGGCTGCCGCTCTCGAGGCAAAGCGGCCGCCCCCCCCGTTGCAGGATGAGCGAAACGGATGGATCACGATGTTCGAACGCTTTGACGCGGGTTATGCGCGGGAGAAGGCACAGAATCCCCGCGGCGAGATTGAGCCTCCGCTCAATCCGTACGCACATCCTCTACTTGACCAGAAACTGAGCGATATGGCCGCAAAGAGCGGCTCACTGCAACCGACCCTCGCCAAGCGGCTCGACCTGCAGATGCGCTATGCGTGGCGTCAATGGCTTCGTTTCCAAGATGTAGACAGCTACAGCCCGGAAAGCCGGAAGAATCGCAATGACGGAATCGATTTCGATCTGTACCGCTATATCATGCTGCCGGCCTACGTGGCTGCGAATGACTGGGGTTTCCACGAGAAGATCGCGGACATCAAGAGCCCGCAACGCGGCTGGTTCTGGAGGCCCGAGCAGCTTGCGGACGCTTGGAAGGACGGCGAAAAACCCCGTCCGACGTGGAAGGATGAGAGTTCCGATTCGACCAAATGAATCGACGAGGTTCTCGCCCCGGGGGCACGGAAGCGCCCGCGAGGGGGTGCACAAAAAAAAGGGGCGCAAACGCCCCTTTTTCATTCGCATGACTGACCGCGACTAGGTAGAACAGTTAAAAAACGGGCCAACCGGCCCGTCTTTGATTACACCGCCTTGCGCCATTCCGGAAGTTCCGGCGTCACGCGCGTGCTCGACCGCCGGGCCGCGACGCGCAGCCGTGCCTTGCCGTCCGCCGTCAGCGGTGCCGGCTTCTTTGTGCGTTGCGACACGCGCACGATGAGCTTCGCCGCAACCTTCGTCGACGCAGCTTTCTTCAGCGGTTTCGTCACGTGGCTCATATCAACTCCTTATCCAGCAAATAGTCTAGCAGCTTTGTCCAGGATCGGCTGTCAGCGGCGAGTTCGAACTCCATCAGCCGCTGCGAACCGTGGGCGCTCCACCAAGCCTCGTCGATTTCCAGCAGGTCCTGCACGGTTCGACAGGCTCCGAAGGCCGGGATCGCGCGCTCGTCGTCCTCGAGCGGTCCATCGAAACCGAGCTTGGGCCAATAGCGATATCCGATCAACTGCGCGTCATAGCCAACCCCACCTCCCGCGATCAGAGTAATCCGGCGATAGCCGAGACGGTGCGCAGTCATCGCGCAGAGGGCATAGGCCACCGTGCCAAGCCAATCGGGCGCCTGGTGCCGCAGGAACACGTGATCGATGTGCAACGCCTGCGGGTTCCCCGGTTCCGCAACGTCGTCCTCGTCATCATCGATTTCGCCAAGATATAACGACGTCCCATCGTCCACCTCCTCGTACAAGCCGATGCGGTTCTTGTGCGGGTGTTGCAGGATCGCGGGCTGGATCGAGGTGTAGTACACCCCCGGTGGCGCCGCGTCCGGCCCGACCACATATTGGGCCTGCTCATGGACACGCGCGTCGGTGAAGATCATCAGCAACTGCGCATACTCGGCGCTGGCCAACTCGATCCCATCGAAATCAATCACCGTCTCGGCGCCGATTACCTCGCCGTCCAGACGGAACTCGCCGGAAAGGTACTGCTTGGCCAAATCGGACGCCAATAATCGGTCGTATGGATCCTGCAACACGCGATCGAAGAAGTCGGTACGGGGTAGAGGCATCCTAACGGGTGGAAACGAAAAAGCTCAATTGTAGCGGGCAGCGCCGTTTCGTCGAGGAAGCCGCGCCGGCCTCCAATGAACCACGTCGGCCACGTCAGGCCGTGCTTATCGCGGCCAGCTTCCAAGCCTTCTGGACGCGCAGCGCTGAGCGTGCCGCTCACACAACTAAAGTTGTAACTATCCTCGTGTAATGGCGCATGTCCCGCAAACCCTTGTCATGCAACGCTGAGAGGCCAAATCGCGTTTCAACTAAAGTTGTGTCTATCGGTGTTGCGCCGTCAACTAAAGTTGTAACCCGCTGAGCGATTTCAACTAATTTTGTGCCGCAATGGACGATCGGCAGGCTCGCCTGTGCCGGCAGCGGGCGGGGCTAGCGAGATACGCGTTTATCACGCCGGGTGTGTTTTGCCACAAAACTCCGGCCAGGAAACCGTCCGACAGGGCTCCGGCGGAAGGCGGAGCAGGCTGGCCGCCAGCGTGGTGCCGGCAGCAGATCTCGGCGGCCGCCGGTAGCAACAAAATTAGTTGTGTGAGCGCCACGAGCCTGGGGCGTTCGCTCGACGTCCCGAAATGAAGGGTAACATAGCCCTTACTATGTTACCCTTCATTTCGACAGGTTGACATGGCACGGACGCGAGCCGTCATAGATCAAGAGTAAGACGCTTGAGCGCTTCCTCACCGCCACCTGTGCTTAACCACGAGCATCAAACCAAACACCGGTCGTCGGTTTGTGGAGTTGACCCTGTAATACCGGACACAGCATCACACTAAGGTTGCTGAATCCATCGAGCGCCGGAACTCGCGAGGCGAGCGGTATTTCAACGCGCTATGGGGATGCTTCTCGTTGTAATGCTCGAACGCGATGGCCAGGTTGCGTGCA
>NZ_QOBB01000210.1:0-12105 GCF_024704855.1 Burkholderia sp. HAN2018
CGAACCGTCGGCCGCACCGGCCGCCGAACCGGCACAACCCGCGCCGCCCGCCGCCGTGCAACCGCCGGCTGCACAACCGGCTGCACCGCCCGCGCCTTCGCCTGTCACATCGCCTGTCACACAGTGAACTCGCGCGCGAATGCGCGTGATTCGGCAATTTCGACCGATTACAGATTTCCGTGAAATCGCCGATGACACTCTTTAACAACTATTTCAGTCCACCGGTCGACAATGGGAAACGTTTCATAGACATCGGCTTCTAACCGATACACCCCACGCAAACGGGAACGGGGTGTGCAGCGCAAGCCCCTTGAAACCGGCAAGGCTCGCCCCACCTAGGGGACAACAAGGCCAGATGCCACTGCGAAGAGGAGTGCCGCCATGCAAATGATCTACAACAGCCCCAACTACTGCGTCGTCGAATTCGCGCCGCAGGCCGGCCACCACCTGATGAATGCCGGCGGATACGAAATCGTCGACAAGAACGCACAGCGCGAGATCTTCATCGACGGCGAACTTGCCGAACGATTCCGCGCACACGTGAAGCAGCTGATCGAAGATGAACCGTCGCTCGATGAAGTCGACGAATTCCTCGGACAATTCGACAGCCTGATGATGATGCCCGTCGTACTGCACTGACGACCCGCGGCCCGGCGCCTCGCGCGGCCGGGCCATTCGCCGCGCATCGACGCGGCGCCGCGAGCACTCCGATCATGCCCCTGCCCGGTTCGCCGGGCGGGGGTTTTCATTTGGCGGCCCGGCCGGCGCCGCGCAAGGCCGGGCGGCGCCCATGCGCACCGGCTACAATGACGGTTTTCCCGTCTTCGCCGGTCTTTCGCCCATGTCTGCGACTCCTCTCGCCGCTTCCGTCCCGCTCGACGCGCACTACACGCGCGGCGCCGCTCTGCCTGCGCTGCTGAAATCGCGCATCCTGATCCTCGACGGCGCGATGGGCACGATGATCCAGCGCTACAAACTCGACGAAGCCGCGTATCGCGGCGAGCGCTTCAAGGATTTCCCGCGCGACATCAAGGGCAACAACGAGCTGCTGTCGATCACGCAGCCGCAGATCATCCGCGAGATCCACGACCAGTACTTCGCGGCCGGCGCCGACATCGTCGAGACCAACACGTTCGGCGCGACGACCGTCGCGCAGGCCGACTACGAGATGGAAGATCTCGTCGTCGAGATGAACATCGAATCGGCGAAGCTCGCGCGCGAGGCGGCCGCGAAATATGCGACGCCGGACAAGCCGCGCTTCGTCGCGGGCGCGATCGGGCCGACGCCGAAAACGGCCAGCATCTCGCCGGACGTCAACGACCCGGGCGCCCGCAACGTCACGTTCGACGAGCTGCGCGCGTCGTACTACCAGCAGGCGAAAGCACTGCTCGACGGCGGCGTCGACCTGTTCCTCGTCGAGACGATCTTCGACACGCTGAACGCGAAGGCCGCACTGTTCGCGCTCGACGAACTGTTCGAGGACACCGGCGAGCGCCTGCCGATCATGATCTCGGGCACCGTCACCGATGCGTCGGGCCGGATCCTGTCGGGCCAGACCGTCGAGGCGTTCTGGAACTCGCTGCGTCACGCGAAGCCGCTGACGTTCGGCCTGAACTGCGCGCTCGGCGCGGCGCTGATGCGCCCGTACATCGCCGAGCTCGCAAAGCTGTGCGACACCTACGTGTCGTGCTACCCGAACGCGGGCCTGCCGAACCCGATGGCCGAGACCGGCTTCGACGAGACGCCTGACGTCACGTCGGGGCTCCTGAAGGAATTCGCGCAAGCCGGGCTCGTGAACCTCGCGGGCGGCTGCTGCGGCACGACGCCCGAACACATCGCCGAGATCGCGAAGGCGCTCGCCGACGTGAAGCCGCGCCGCTGGCCGAACCAGTACAGCGACAACGCCTGACCCGACCGCCCCACGCCCTTCATCACCAGAATTCGCACCGCCATGACCGATCACATGATGCGCCTCGCCGGCCTCGAGCCGTTCAACGTCACGTCCGGAACGCTCTTCATCAACGTCGGTGAGCGCACCAACGTCACCGGCTCGAAGGCGTTCGCACGCATGATCCTCAACGGCCAGTTCGACGAGGCGCTCGCCGTCGCGCGCCAGCAGGTCGAGAACGGCGCGCAGGTGATCGACATCAACATGGACGAGGCGATGCTCGATTCGAAGGCGGCGATGGTGCGCTTCCTGAACCTGATCGCGTCGGAACCGGACATCGCGCGCGTGCCGATCATGATCGACTCGTCGAAGTGGGAAGTCATCGAGGCGGGCCTGAAGTGCGTGCAGGGCAAGGCAATCGTGAACTCGATCTCGCTGAAGGAAGGCGAGGAGGCGTTCGTCCATCATGCGAAGCTGATCCGCCGCTACGGCGCCGCGGCCGTCGTGATGGCGTTCGACGAGCAGGGCCAGGCCGACACGTTCGCGCGCAAGACCGAGATCTGCAAGCGCTCGTACGACGTGCTCGTGAACCAGTGCGGCTTCCCGCCGGAAGACATCATCTTCGACCCGAACATCTTCGCGGTCGCGACCGGCATCGAGGAGCACAACAACTACGCGGTCGACTTCATCGAGGCGACCCGCTGGATCAAGCAGAACCTGCCGTACGCGAAGGTGAGCGGCGGCGTGTCGAACGTGTCGTTCTCGTTCCGCGGCAACGACCCGGTGCGCGAGGCGATCCACACCGTGTTCCTGTACCACGCGATCCAGGCGGGGATGGACATGGGCATCGTGAACGCGGGCCAGCTCGGCGTGTACGCCGAGCTCGACGCGGAGCTGCGCGAGCGCGTCGAGGACGTGATCCTGAACCGCCGCGACGACTCGACCGACCGCCTGCTCGAAATCGCCGACAAGTTCAAGGCGGGCGGCGCGAAGAAGGAAGAGAACCTCGAGTGGCGCAACCAGCCGGTCGAGAAGCGGCTCTCGCATGCGCTCGTGCACGGCATCACGAACTTCATCGTCGAGGATACGGAAGAAGTCCGCGCGAAGATCGCCGCGGCCGGCGGCCGCCCGATCAACGTGATCGAAGGCCCGCTGATGGACGGGATGAACATCGTCGGCGACCTGTTCGGCCAGGGCAAGATGTTCCTGCCGCAGGTCGTGAAATCGGCGCGCGTGATGAAGCAGGCGGTCGCGCACCTGATCCCGTTCATCGAGGAAGAAAAGCGCCTGCTCGCGGAAGCGGGCGGCGACGTGCGCGCGAAGGGCAAGATCGTCATCGCGACCGTGAAGGGCGACGTGCACGACATCGGCAAGAACATCGTGTCGGTCGTGCTCCAGTGCAACAACTTCGAAGTCGTCAACATGGGCGTGATGGTCCCGTGCAACGAGATTCTCGCGAAGGCGAAGGTCGAGGGCGCGGACATCATCGGGCTGTCGGGCCTCATCACGCCGAGCCTCGAGGAAATGGCGTACGTCGCGTCGGAAATGCAGCGCGACGACTACTTCCGCGTGAAGAAGATCCCGCTGCTGATCGGCGGCGCAACGACCTCGCGCGTGCACACGGCCGTCAAGATCGCGCCGCACTACGAAGGCCCGGTGGTCTACGTGCCCGACGCGTCGCGCTCGGTGTCGGTCGCATCGAGCCTGCTGTCCGACGAAGGCGCGGCGAAGTACCTCGACGAACTGAAGTCCGACTACGAACGCATCCGCGACCAGCACGCGAACCGCAAGGCGCAGCCGATGGTCACGCTCGCCGAGGCGCGCGCGAACAAGACCCGGGTCGACTGGGCGAGCTACCAGCCGGTGAAGCCGAAGTTCATCGGCCGCCGCGTGTTCAAGAACTACGACCTGAACGAGCTCGCGAACTATATCGACTGGGGCCCGTTCTTCCAGACCTGGGACCTCGCGGGCCCGTACCCGGCGATCCTGAACGACGAGATCGTCGGCGAATCGGCGCGCCGCGTGTTCTCCGACGCGAAATCGATGCTCGCGCGCCTGATCCAGGGACGCTGGCTGACCGCGAGCGGCGTGATCTCGCTGCTGCCGGCGAATACCGTCAACGACGACGACATCGAGATCTACAGCGACGAGTCGCGCAGCGAGGTGCTGCTCACGTGGCGCAACCTGCGCCAGCAGAGCGTGCGTCCGGTGGTCGACGGCGTGATGCGGCCGAACCGCTCGCTCGCCGACTTCATCGCGCCGAAGGAATCGGGCGTCGCCGACTACATCGGGATGTTCGCGGTGACGGCCGGCCTCGGTGTCGACGTGAAGGAGAAGCAGTTCGAAGCCGACCACGACGACTACAGCGCGATCATGCTGAAGGCGCTTGCCGACCGCTTCGCGGAAGCGTTCGCGGAAGCGATGCACGCGCGCGTGCGGCGCGAGCTGTGGGGTTATGCGAGCGGCGAGACGCTCGACAACGATGCGCTGATCGCGGAAAAGTACGCAGGCATCCGCCCGGCACCCGGCTACCCGGCCTGCCCCGACCACCTCGTGAAGCGCGACATGTTCGACGTGCTGCACGCGGACGAGATCGGCATGAGCGTGACCGACTCGCTGGCGATGCTGCCGGCCGCAAGCGTGTCGGGCTTCTATCTCGCGCATCCGGACAGCACGTATTTCTCGGTCGGGAAAATCGGACAGGATCAGCTCGAGGACTACGCGCAGCGCATGGCGCTGTCGCTCGACGACGCGCGCCGCGCGCTTGCGCCGCAGCTCTGACCAGCCCTTCGGCGGACGCACCGCCGCCCGCTATCGTCAGACAAAAGAAAAAGCCCGCTCGGAAGCGGGCTTTTTTCTGCCTTTCGATCCTTTCGGACCGCCGGGCAAGGACGCTCAGAAGCCCCAGTGCACGTCGGCTTCGCCGGCTTTCGCTTCGCGCAGCATCGTGAGGAACGGCGCGACGCGCTGGGCCAGGCTCGGCGGCACTTCGTGGTGCGCGTGGTCGGCTTCGTCCTCGTGGAAATGGCCGGCATGCTCGGCGCGCTCCTGCTTCGCCTGCGCAACGGCGCCTTCCAGCTTGGCGATCGCGTGGTCCAGTTCGTCGTGCGTAATCACGCCGCGCTCGCCCAGCTGCTTGCCGACGAGACCCAGCACATACACGGCGAAATCCTTCAGCACGTCGAGATCCTGTGCCGCCTTGCTCTTGAACGTAATCATGACAATTCCCTTTTCATCTTGTTGTGCCTGCGCGGCGAGGTTGGGGAACGCCGGCAGACCGGCGTCCGGCCTCGCGGACGCGGGCCGCCTGAGCGGCATATTAGCACCTGTTAAAATTCTGCGATCCCTGAAACGCGCGCTTAAAAAGCGCGCCGGCGGGCCGGCGTTTCCGGCCGCCACCAACGAAGCCTTCTACCAGCATGCTGCCAGCACACAAACAGACCCTCGAAGCCCTGCTCGCGGATAGCGTCAAGCAGGTCGCACACGCGCTGAAAGGCGCCGACGCTGCATTCGTCGCCCCGACCATCACGCTGGAGCGCCCGAAGGTCGCCGCGCACGGCGACGTCGCGTGCAACGTCGCGATGCAGCTCGCCAAGCCGCTCGGCACGAACCCGCGCCAGCTCGCCGAGCAGATCGTCGCCGCCCTGACCGCCCAGCCGGGCGCGCAAGGCCTCGTCGACGCCGCCGAGATCGCCGGCCCCGGCTTCATCAACCTGCGCCTGTCGGCCGCCGCGAAGCAGGCGGTGATCGCCGCCGTGTTCGACCAGGGCCGCGCGTTCGGCACGTCGGATCGCGAGAAAGGCAAGCAGGTGCTGCTCGAATTCGTGTCGGCGAACCCGACCGGCCCGCTGCACGTCGGCCACGGCCGCCAGGCCGCGCTCGGCGACGTGCTCGCGAACGTGATCGCGAGCCAGGGCTACGCGGTGCACCGCGAGTTCTACTACAACGACGCAGGCGTGCAGATCGGCAACCTCGCGATCTCGACGCAGGCGCGCGCTCGCGGGCTGAAGCCGGGCGACGCGGGCTGGCCGGAAGCCGCGTACAACGGCGAATACATCGCCGACATCGCACGCGACTTCCTGGCAGGCGAAACGGTCGCCGCGTCGGACGGCGAGCCGGTCAAGGGCACGGGCGACGTCGAGGATCTCGACGCGATCCGCAAGTTCGCGGTCACGTACCTGCGCCGCGAGCAGGACATGGACCTGCAGGCGTTCGGCGTGAAGTTCGACCAGTACTACCTCGAGTCGTCGCTGTACAGCGAAGGCCGCGTCGAGAAGACGGTCGACGCGCTGATCAAGGCCGGCATGACCTACGAACAGGACGGCGCGCTGTGGCTGCGCACGACCGACGAAGGCGACGACAAGGATCGCGTGATGCGCAAGTCGGACGGCACGTACACGTACTTCGTGCCGGACGTCGCGTACCACGTGACGAAGTGGGAGCGCGGCTTCACGAAGGTGATCAACATCCAGGGTTCGGACCACCACGGCACGATCGCGCGCGTGCGCGCCGGCCTGCAGGGCCTGCACATCGGGATCCCGAAGGGCTACCCCGATTACGTGCTGCACAAGATGGTCACCGTGATGCGCGACGGCCAGGAAGTGAAGATCTCGAAGCGCGCGGGCAGCTACGTGACGGTGCGCGACCTGATCGAATGGTCGGGCGGCGCGGCGGCGGGCCAGGAAGCGGCGCCCGACCTGATCGACGAAGCGACCATCACGCGCGGCCGCGACGCGGTGCGGTTCTTCCTGATCTCGCGCAAGGCCGATACCGAGTTCGTGTTCGACATCGACCTCGCGCTGAAACAGAACGACGAGAACCCGGTCTATTACGTCCAGTACGCGCATGCGCGGATCTGCTCGGTGCTCAACGAACTGAAGGCGCGCTACAACGTCGACGCCGCGCAGCTGCCGGGTGCCGACCTGTCGCAGCTGACGAGCGCGCAGGCGGCGTCGCTGATGCAGAAGCTGGCCGAGTACCCGGACATGCTCACGCACGCGGCGAACGAGCTGGCGCCGCACGCGGTCGCGTTCTACCTGCGCGACCTCGCTGGTGAATTCCACTCGTTCTACAATGCGGAGCGCGTGCTGGTGGACGACGAAGCGCCGCGCAATGCGCGCGCCGCGCTGCTCGCCGCGACCCGGCAGGTGCTCGAGAACGGTCTGGCGGTGCTCGGCGTGTCCGCGCCCGCCAAGATGTAACGACGCAAGCGGCCCGAACCGGGCAGCGAATGGCCGTGGCAGCGCCCGCCGTCGGATGCCCGCCGTCGGACGCCCGCCGCAGCCTTTTCACGATTCTTTTTGCAGGTGACTCAAGCAATGGCACAACCACGCCGCACTTCGAAACAATCGAAACAAGCCGGAGGGACATTTCTTGGAATCGTGCTGGGCCTGATCGTCGGCCTCGCGATCGCGGTGGTGGTGGCGCTCTACATCACGCGTTCCCCGTCGCCGTTCGTGTCGAAGGTCGCGCCGCCGCCGGCCGACAACGGCGCGAGCCAGCCGCAGCAGTTCGATCCGAACCGCGCGCTGCAGGGCAAGACGCCGGGCCAGCCGGTGCCGCAGGCCGCGCAGCCGGCGCCGCCGAACACCGCGCCCGGCCAGGCCGCGAACCAGACCCAGGGCGGCCTGCTGCCCGAACCGCAGATCGTCGAAGTGCCGCCGTCGGCCAACGGGTCGAGCGGCTCGAACAATACCGGCAGCCCGAACGGCACGACCGCGTCGAACAATGCGTCGTCGGGCAACGGCGTCGCCGTCGCGCCGAAGCCGGCCGACACCACGCCGCCGCCGAAGAAGACGCAGCAGGCGCAACAGCAGCAGCAAGGCGGCGAGGACGACCTCGCACGTTTCGCCGCGCAGAAGCAGGCGCAGCAAGCCGCCGCACAAAAGCAGCAACAGCAGCAACTGGCCGCGAACACGCCGAAGCCGACCTCGTCGGCCACGGCCGCCGCGGCAGCGAAGCCGCCGACCGCGAACGACGCGAATACCGGCTACTTCCTGCAGGTGGGCGCGTACAAGACGGAAGGCGACGCCGAGCAGCAGCGCGCGCGCCTCGGCTTCCAGGGCTTCGAGTCGAAGGTGTCGAAGCGCGATGTCAGCGGTGTGACGTACTTCCGCGTGCGCGTCGGCCCGTTCTCGAAGTTCGAGGATATGAACTCGGCCCGCCAGCGCCTGTCCGATGCAGGTGTCGACACGGCGGTGATCCGTTTCACGAAGCAGTAAGCAACCGGCCGAGCCCACTCAGAACCCGTTACGTTCCGTAACCCGAGCAACTGATTCGACGTTCACAACATGAAAAAACTGCTTAGCACGCTCCTTCTTTCCCTGGGCCTGGCCGCCGGTCTCGCGCAGGCTTCGCCCGCCGCGCCGGTCGCCGGCAAGGACTTCGAGGTGATGAAGTCGCCGCAGCCGGTGTCCGCGCCGGCCGGCAAGGTCGAGGTGATCGAGTTCTTCTGGTACGGCTGCCCGCACTGCTACGAATTCGAGCCGACGATCGAGGCCTGGGTGAAGAAGCAGGGCAGCAACATCGACTTCAAGCGCATCCCGGTCGCATTCCGTGACGATTTCGTCCCGCACTCGAAGCTGTTCTACGCGGTGTCCGCGCTCGGCATCTCCGAGAAGGTCACGCCGGCGATCTTCAACGCGATCCACAAGCAGAAGAACTACCTGCTGACGCCGCAGGCGCAGGCCGACTTCCTGGCCACGCAGGGCGTCGACAAGAAGCAGTTCATGGACGCGTACAACTCGTTCAGCGTGCAGGGCGAAGTGAACCAGTCGGCCAAGCTGCTGAAGGACTACGCGATCGACGGCGTGCCGACGGTCGTCGTCCAGGGCAAGTACAAGACGGGCCCCGCTTACGCGAACAGCATCCCGGGTACCGCCCAGGTGCTCGACTTCCTCGTGAAGCAGGTTCAGGACAAGAAGCTCTGATCCCCGCCCGCGCGCCGGCATGACTACTCCGCTGAAGGTCTTCATCACCGGCGCATCGAGCGGCCTCGGCCTCGCGATGGCCGAGGAATACGCCCGCCAGGGCGCCACGCTCGCACTCGTCGCGCGACGCACCGATGCCCTCGACGCGTTCGCGCGACGCTTCCCGAAGCTGTCCATCTCCGTCTACTCCGCCGACGTGCGCGACGCCGACGCGCTCGCGACGGCCGCCGCGTCGTTCATCGCGACGCACGGATGCCCCGACGTCGTGATCGCGAATGCCGGCATCAGCCAGGGCGCCGTCACGGGCCAGGGCGATCTCGCGACGTTCCGCGACGTGATGGACATCAACTACTACGGGATGGTCGCGACGTTCGAGCCGTTCGTCGGCCCGATGACGGCCGCGCGCCACGGCACGCTGGTCGGTGTCGCGAGCGTCGCCGGCGTGCGCGGGCTGCCGGGCTCCGGCGCGTACAGCGCGTCGAAATCGGCCGCGATGAAGTACCTCGAAGCGCTGCGCGTCGAGCTGCGGCCGGCCGGCGTCGGCGTCGTGACGATCGCGCCCGGCTACATCCGCACGCCGATGACCGCGCACAATCCGTACCGGATGCCGTTCCTGATGGACGCCGACCGCTTCGCCGCGCGTGCGGCCCGGGTGATCGCGCGGCAGCACGCGTTCCGCGTGATTCCGTGGCAGATGGGTGTCGTCGCGAAGGTGCTGCACGTGCTGCCGCGCTGGCTCTACGACCGCCTGTTCGAGAAGGCGCCGCGCAAGCCGAAGGCCGGCGCGCACTGATCGGCCAAACGGCCCGCGTGACGCATCGCGGGCCGCTTCTCCGCTTCTCCGCCTCTCCGCCCCGACGCCTGACGGCTTCGACACCTCGAATCGCGGGGGCCAGCCCACAACGCTTCCGCACCGTCCTCGCCGTGCCGCTCCCCGGCCTCCCCGGCGCCTGCGCTCCACCGCTCGCCGCCCCAACACCCGTTCCGTCGCGAACGCAGCCGTTTTTCGGTCAATTCACCGCGTTCAGGCGCCTTTTTCCACGCGTCGCGCGCTTTGACGGTATGCTATTCGCCAGCCGCGCCGGCCCTGCCCGCTTCCGGGCCGCGCCCGCATCCCGTCACCCAGCAAAAAACACAAGCCACGTGGGAGATCCTATGCAGGTCAAGCTGTTCGCCGCGGCCGCGCTCGCCGCCGCCCTCGCCGCCCCCGGCCTCGCCGCCGCCAAGCCGCTCACCGTCTGCACGGAATCGAGCCCGGACGGCTTCGACGTCGTGCAGTACAACTCGCTCGTCACGACCAACGCGTCGGCCGACGTGATCTTCAACACGCTCGTGTCGTACGACGAAGCGGCGAAGAAGGTCGTGCCCGCGCTCGCCGACAAATGGGAAGCGAGCGCCGACGGCCTCACGTACACGTTCCACCTGCGCCCGAACGTCGCGTTCCAGACCACCGACTATTTCAAGCCGGGCCGCGCGCTGAACGCGGACGACGTCGTGTTCACGTTCTCGCGGATGCTCGACGATTCGAACCCGTGGCACAAGGTGGCCGGCGCGAGCGGCTTCCCGCACGCGCAGTCGATGGGCCTCGTGAAGCTCGTGAAATCGGTCACGAAGGTCGACGACAGCACCGTGAAGTTCGTGCTGAACGAACCGAACGCGACGTTCGTGCCGATCCTGACGATGGGCTTCGCGTCGATCTACTCGGCCGAATACGCGGATCAGCTGCTGAAGGCCGGCAAGCAGGCCGACCTGAACGCGAAGCCGGTCGGCACCGGCCCGTTCGTGCTGAAGAGCTATACGAAGGACGCGCTGATCCGTTACGACGCAAACCCGACGTACTGGGGCACGAAGCCGAAGGTCGACCGGCTGATCTACGCGATCACGCCCGACCCGTCGGTGCGCCTGCAGAAGGTGAAGGCCGGCGAATGCCAGATCGCGCTGTCGCCGAAGCCGCAGGACGTGCTCGCCGCGAAGGGCGACAACGCGCTGAAGGTCGTGCAGACGCCCGCGTTCATGACCGCGTTCGTCGCGCTGAACACGCAGAAGAAGCCGCTCGACAACGACAAGGTGCGTGAAGCGCTGAACCTCGCGTTCGACCGCGCGACCTACCTGAAGGTCGTGTTCGACAACACCGCGACGGCCGCGAACAACCCGTATCCGCCGAATACGTGGAGCTACGCGAAGGACGTCGCGCCGTATGCGTACGATCCCGCGAAGGCGAAGCAGCTGCTCGCGCAGGCCGGCTTCCCGAACGGCTTCTCGACGACGATCTGGACCCGCCCGACCGGCAGCGTGCTGAACCCGAACCCGAAGGTCGGCGCGGAGCTGCTGCAGGCCGACCTCGCGAAGATCGGCGTGAAGGCCGAGGTCAAGGTGATCGAATGGGGCGAACTGATCAAGCAGGCGAAGCTCGGCCAGCATGACATGCTGTTCATGGGCTGGGCCGGCGACAACGGCGATCCGGACAACTACCTGTCGCCGCTGTTCAGCTGCAACGCGGTGAAGTCGGGCATCAACTTCGCGCGTTTCTGCGACGCGCAGCTCGACAAGCTGATCGCCGACGGCAAGTCGACCGCCGACCAGGCCAGGCGCGCGAAGCTGTACGAAGCCGCGCAGAAGATCATCCACGACCAGGCGCTGTGGATTCCGCTCGGCTACCCGACCGCGGCCGCGCTCACGCGTACGAGCGTGAGCGGCTACCACGTGAGCCCGTTCGGGCGGCAGAACTTCACGACGGTCGCCGTGCAGTAACGCGCCCCTCGCGCGTGGCACGCAAGCGACGGTGCGTCGGGCCGTCGCTTGCGGCCCGCGCGCCGCGCTTGCTACACTGCGCGCTCATTCCTCATACCGGACGCCAGCCAAAGTGAACAACTAAGCCTTCCCAAAATGTTTTCGCCGCCGTGCCACGCACGCCGCGCGCGAAGGTCTTCACGCATTTTCGGAGGTGCTTATGGCTGCTGCCACGCCCACCGGCGCGCTCGTCGCGCTTCATCACGTTTCCTTCCGCTTCGACGACGGCGTCACGCTGTTCGATTCGCTCGACCTTTCCATCGACCGCACGCCGACCGGCATCGTCGGCCGCAACGGCGTCGGCAAGAGCCAGCTCGCGCAACTGATCGCGGGCCGCTGCGCGCCGAGCACGGGGACGATCGACCGGTCGACGCAGGTCGCCTACGTCGCGCAGCAGCACGACGATGCCGCCGCCGGCCCGCGAACCGTCGCGCAGCTCGCCGCGCTCGATGCGCCGCTCGGCGCACTCGCGCGCCTCGCCGATGGCCGCGCGGAGCC
>NZ_QOBB01000211.1:0-12026 GCF_024704855.1 Burkholderia sp. HAN2018
GCCATTTCGCGATCGACGGCGGTACCGTCAACGTCGACGACCGCGTGCCGGCAACGCCGACCGCGCTGTCGCTCACGAAGCTCGCCGCGACGCTCGACGGCTTCTCGATGCAGGGCAAGACCCCCGCGAAATACACGCTGTCGACGTCGCTGTCGCGCGGCGGCGACGTGACGGCCGAAGGCACGTTCAATCTCGCGGAGAAGCAGGCCGACAGCAAGCTGACGGTCGCCGCCCTCGCGCTGCCGGCGCTGCAACCGTACCTCGGCGAGGCCACGCGTGCGCGCGTGCTCGACGGCACGCTCGGCGCCACCGTCAACGCGAAGGCCGACTGGGGCAAGACGCCGCTCGCCGCGCAGGTCGCCGACAGCACGGTCAGCCTGAAGTCGCTGAAGATCGCGACGCCCGACGCGAAGGCGCCCGCGATCGTGCTGCCCGACGCGAGCGCGAAGATCGCGAAGGTCGACGTTGCCGCGCGCACCGCGGAGATCGCGAGCGTCGACGCCAGCGGGCTCGCGCTCGACGTGCAGCGCCTGAAGGACGGCAGGATCGACCTCGCGGCACTGGCCGAACCCGCGCAGGCGTCGGTGCCGAAGCGCACGGTCGCGCGCAAGGCCGAGGCCGCCGCGCCGTCGTGGCATTACCGGATCGATGCGCTGAACGTGAAGGATTCGTCCGCGAACTTCACCGACCTGTCGACGCCGCGCCCGGTGAAGCTGGCGATCAAGCCGCTGGACCTGTCGGTGCAGAAGATCAGCGACGACATGAGCAAGCCGCTGCCCGTGCAGTTGAAGGCGACGCTGAACCGCAAGGGCTCGCTGAACGTGACGGGCGACGTGACCGCGCAGCCGCTGAAGCTCGGCCTGAAGATCAACGGCAACCGCCTCGACGCGGCCGCGTTCGAGCCGTACTTCGGCAGCGCGCTGAACGCGACGATCGCCAGCGCGCTGCTCAACGCGCAGGGCAACCTGACGTTCGCGCAGGTGAAGGACGCACCGCGCGCGACCTATCGCGGCGACGTCGCGCTCGTCGACGTGCGGATGCTCGACAAGGCGACCTCCGACCCGTTCGCGGGCTGGCGCTCGCTTGCGCTGACGAACCTGAAGGCGAACTACGACGAGAAAGGCACCGACGTCGACGCGGCGCGCGTGACGTTCTCGAACTTCTACGGCCGCGTGCTGCTCGATGCGCAGGGGCGGCTGAACCTGAAGGACGTGGTCGCGAAGGAGACGGGCCCGGCGCAGTCGCTCACGCGCGACGCGAGCAAGGGCGAACCGGTGCCGCTGTCGCCGGGCGTGACGCCGCCGGCTGCCGCCGCGCAGCAGGCGTCCGCGCCGGCCGCCGCGTCGGCGACGGTGGTCGTGAAGGCCGCGCAGCCGCCGCAGAACCCGGTGCGGATGCATTTCGGCGAGTTGCTGCTGCAGAACGGCCGCGTCACGTACACCGACAACTTCATCAAGCCGAACTACACGGCGAACTTGGTCGCGATCAAGGGCACGGTCGGCGCGTTCGGCACGGATTCGACGACGTCCGCGCCGGTCGACGTCGCCGCGAACCTCGCGGGCAACGGGCCGATCTCGATCAAGGGTTCGGTGAACCCGCTGATCGAGAAACCGGCGCTCGACCTCACCGCGACCGCGCACGACATCGAGCTGACCAACCTGACGCCGTATTCGGCGAAGTACGCGGGCTACCCGATCACGAAGGGCAAGCTCAACGTCGACCTGCATTACGAGCTCGCGAACGACCAGCTGAAGGCGAACAACCACATCTTCATCGACCAGCTCACGTTCGGCGACCATGTGGAGAACGACACGGCAACCAGGCTGCCGGTGAAACTCGCGATTTCGCTGCTGAAGAACACGCGCGGCCAGATCGACGTGAACCTGCCGGTGTCGGGCTCGCTGTCGAACCCCGAGTTCAGTGTCGGCGGGCTGATCTGGCGCGCGGTGCTGAACCTGATCGCGAAGGCCGTCACGTCGCCGTTCTCGCTGCTCGCGCATGCGTTCGGCAGCGGCGGCGAGGATCTCGGCTACGTCGAATTCGCGCCGGGCTCGTACCAGCTCGACGACGCGCAGCAGAAGAAGCTCGACACCGTCGTGAAGATGCTGACCGAGAAGCCGTCGATCCGCCTCGACCTGATCGGCCGCGTCGACCCGGCGAAGGACACGTCGGGGCTCGGCGACGCGTACGTCGAGCGGCTGGTGCGCCAGCAGAAGCTGAAGGACGTGATCGGGCAGGGCGAGAGCATCGACCCTATGTCGGTGAAGGTCGAGCCGGCCGAGTACAGCAAGTACCTGACGCGCGCGTACAAGGCCGCCGACTTCAAGAAGCCGCGCAACCTGATCGGCCTGCAGAAGACGCTGCCCGATGCCGACATGAAGAAGGCGCTCGCCGAACACGCGCCGGCCGACGACAACGCGCTGCGTGCGCTCGCGCAGCAGCGCGCGCAGGCCGTGCGCCAGTACCTCGAGGGGAAGATCGATTCGAGCCGGGTGTTCGTCGTCGCGCCGAAGCTCGATGCGAAGGGCATCGACGACAAGGGCGCGACCACCCGCGTCGATTTCGGCCTGCAGTAAGCAGGCCGTCCGCCGCCGCCGCGTCCGTTCCTCCGTTCGGGCGCGGCGGCGCGCTGCCTTCAGCGTGCGGCGATCGCCGGTTCCTCGCGCTTGCCCAATTCCTTCTTCGCGGCCAGCGGCAGGCGTGCATCGTCCCACTGCGCCAGCCATTCGACTTCCTTCGCGGTGAACACCTGTCCGTAGTTGCGCAACGCGTACTGCAACGCGTCGACGACGTGGTGGCGAATGATTTCGGGGGTGCGTGCATCGTCCAGCACGAACCGGAGGGCTTCCAGGGTCGACATACTCATGCTCCGGGTCAGGGAAAACCCTTTATCACACGCCAATAGTCGCGCGCCAAGCCGGAAAAAAAATCGTGCGGCGGGTGACGCCGCGGACGGTGGCCGATGCACCGGGGCGGTGCTTGCCGGTGAGCGCGCGAGTCCGCAACGTGCGCCCGGCCACGCTGGTTTGCGACCGCGTCGTGTCACTTGCGATTGGTTACGTTTGATAGAAAACAGAAAGCCCCGCTTCATGCGAGCGACCCACGGCGCAGCCATATTCTTGCGCGCCTGATGGCAAGTCACGCAGTTCAACGTCAATCGATGAGGTGGGGTGATCATGTCTTTCCTTGGGAAGCAGCGGAAGTGGGTGGGGATGGTGGCGGGCGCGTTGGCGCTCGCAGGCGCGGGCGCGCATGCGGCGCAGCAGGACGGCAACCGTCAGGGCGAGGACCGCGGCCACGCGAGCCGCGTCGTGAAGCACGTGCTGCTGATCAGCGTCGACGGCCTGCACGAGCAGGATCTCGCGCGCTGCATCGGCGCGAACACGTGCCCGAATATCGCGGTGCTCGCGAAGAGCGGCGTGACCTACACGAATGCCTATACGCCCGGCCTGTCGGATTCGTTTCCGGGCCTCGCCGCGCTCGTGACCGGTGGCTCGCCGAAGACGGCCGGCCTGTTCTACGACGTGTCGTACGATCGCAACCTGTACGCGCCGGGCGACACGAGCTGCTCGGGCAAGCAGGGCTGGAACGTCGTGTTCGACGAGACGACCGGCATCGACGCCGAGAACGGCGGCGCGCTGGTTCACCTGAACGGCGGCGGCGCATTCAATCCGCAGGCGATCCCGAACGCGAAGGTCGACGGCAAGTGCGTGCCGGTCTATCCGCACAACTACGTGAAGACCAACACGGTGTTCGAGGCCGTGAAGGCGGGCATCCCGAACGCGACCACCGCGTGGGCCGACAAGCACGCATGGGGCTACGACTGGCTGAACGGGCCGTCGGGCACCGGCGTCGACGATCTCGCGCGCACCGAGATCAACTCGATCGACCCGGCGACGCAGACGGACTACACGGACGTCTATTCGCATACCGCGCAATTCGACAACCTGCACGTGCAGGCGCTGATCAACCAGATCAACGGCCGCGACTCGACGGGCACGAAGCGCGCGCCGGTGCCGACGCTGTTCGGCGCCGATTTCCAGACGCTGAGCGTCGCGCAGAAGGCGGTGGTGACGAAGGGCGGCGGCTACCTGGATGCGAACTTCACGCCGAACGGGCAGGTCGCGAACGCGATCACGTACGTCGACAACGCGATCGGCCATGTCGTCGAGGCGCTGAAGCAGGCGAACCTGTATTCGTCGACGGCCGTGATCGTCACGTCGAAGCATGGCCAGTCGCCGACCGATCACACGAAGCTCGTGAAGAACGGCGACACGCTGACGAAGCTGCTCGAAGCGAACAACTATCTCGACCCGAACGGCAACTTCGGCCAGAACAACACGAAGACGGGCAACCTGAACGACGGTTCGGGCCTGGTCGGCACGGGCTTCGTGCAGACCGACGACGTCGGCCTGATCTGGCTGCGCGACCGCAACCAGCGCACGGCCGTCGTGCAGACGCTGAAGGCGAACCTGGGCTGCAATGCGCCGGGGATCTGCGCGGACGGCCCGCAGGCGTACATCCTGTACGGCGCGGCGCTCGCCGAGCGGTTCGGCGATCCGGCCAACGGCCGCACGCCGGACATCGTCGTCCAGCCGAATCCGGGCGTGATCTACACGTCGAGCACGAAGAAGGACGAGGAGCACGGCGGCAACGCGCCGGACGACAGCCACCTCGGCCTGCTCGTGTCGTATCCGGGCCTGCATCGCGCGCGCACGGTGACCGACACGGTCGGCACGAAGCAGGTCGCGCCGACGATCCTCGGGCTGCTCGGTGCCGACCCGCGCCTGCTGCATGCGGTGGTGGCCGAGAATACCGGCGTGCTGCCGGGGCTCGGTATCGGTCGCTGAGCGACGCGACGCCGCAGGACTGCCCGCCGCCGGCCGCGCGGCGGGCGGCCGGTGTGTCGCGTGAGATGCCGCGCGAGGTGCTGCCCGCGTCTACTTCGCGAACAGCACCGGCATCATCTGCAGCGCGCAATCGTGCATGCGCTTGCCGATCGCCTGTACGTCCGGCTCGTCCCGCGCCATGAGCGAATCGCCCGCGCGTTTCATCGCCGCATAACTGCCGTGCATCGCCGCATACAACGGAATCGGCGACGTGGCGCCGGGGCCGGGCCCTTCGAAATAGCCGGTTGCGGCGAGTTCGCCCAGGTAGTAGGTGTACAGCGCACCGACGTGGTTCGCCTGCAGCCACCCCATCAGCTGGATACGCCGGTAGACCGACACGAGGTCGTCCTTCGGGCGCGAGCCGAGCGCGACGAAGATCTGCAGCCGCGCGAGCCAGTTGCCCTTGCGCGCGGCCTCGACGAGCGCCGTCCACTGCGCGGGCGTCGTCGAGCCGGGTTCGCGCAGGCTGCTCATGTAGTCGATCACGGCCTGCTGGTCCGGAGCCGGGCCGATCTGGTCGGGCGACCTGCACACGAAGCGGGACACGTCGATGTCGGCATTGCCGAGATTGTCGAGCTCGTGCTTGATCTTGCCGTACACGTCGTCGAGCTGTTTCTGGACGTCGTCCCTCGACCATTCGGCAGGCAGCGGGCCCAGCCACACGAGTTCGTCGTCGTTGGCCGCCGCGGCCGCGCGGTAACGGGCGAGCGCGGCATCGCGGCGCCGGGCGGCCGCGGCCTGCTCGTCGCGCGTGTCGTCGGCCATGCGCTGCGCGACCAGGTTGACGGCGTCGGTCAGTTTCGCGCAGCGGGCGAAGGCGGCGTCGCGGCGCGCCCAGCACGCGTTGTCGACCGTGTAGATCCAGCGGGTGTTGACGGTCTCCAGCACATAGTGCGTCTCGCCCGCCTGCCGTGCGACGGCGGCATGCCCCTTGTCATCGGTCACGCCTTGGGACAGCACCTTGCCGTCGTGCGTGGTCCAGCTGTAGGGCTCGCTGCTCAGCGGTATTTCGCTGTCGCCGGTCAGGTTGATCGCGTAGTGCGTCGTCGGCTTCGTTTCGGCGTGCGCGACGCCGACGGCGGTGAGCGCGGCGAGCGCGACGGCCGCGCAGCGGTGCCGGGCCTTCTTCGGGGGCGTGATGGCGGGCGGCTCGTGGCCGTGGTGTGGCGACGGGGTGTTCATTGCCCTCTTTCTCCGTTGTTGTTCTCGTCGTGCTTCGTTCGACGACGCGCGAGTGTAGCAGGCGGGTATCGCGACGAACGGCTTGAATTCTGTCGCCCGTACCGGCATATTCGCCACGCATCACCCGTTCAACGACGCACCGAGAGGTTTGTTCATGCGCCTTCTGCTTGCCCTGCTGCTGCCGTGGTTCCAGTTCTTCACGATCGGCCGCCCGATCGCCGGGATCATCTGCCTGATCCTGCAAATCACGATCGTCGGCTGGCTGCCGGCCGCGATCTGGTCGGTGTATGCGCTGAGCCAGTACAAGACCGATCGCAAGATCGAAGCGGCGCTGCGCGGGCAAAAGTAAGCGCCCGGGCGATTCCCCGTATACCGGGCTTCGTCGATCCGGCAGCGGAAGCGGCGAGTTCCGTGCGCGTCGTCGGCTATCCCGGCGGCGCCCCTTCCAGCGCCTCCGCCCGCGCGAACAGCCAGTCGACGAACGTGCGCAGCGACGCATCGCCGTCGTCGCGATACAGGCAGTGAAACGGCGGCCCTTCCAGGTGGACTTCCGGAAACAGCGCGACGAGCCGCCCGTGCTCGAGATCGTCGCGCACGACCGCGCGCGGCGCGAGGCACACGCCGAGCCCGCTCGCGGCAGCCTTGGTCATCAGGAAGAACTCGCGATAGAACGGCCCGCGCAGCGTCTCGGTGACGACCGAGCCCGCCTGGTGGAACCAGTATTGCCATGCCTGCGGCAAGCCCGCGTAATGCAGCAGCGGCGCGTTGCGCAGGTCGGCCGGCGTGCGCGCGTCATCGAGCACCGGGTGGCCGGGCGCGCACACCGGCACCGCCACGGTCGCGAGCAGCGGCCGCGACACGAACCCCTTGCGGCGCAGCTCTGGCGTATAGCGGCGGATGACGATGTCGCAGGTTTCGTCGAACTGGTCGCGTTCGGTGTCGGGCGTCGTGACGAGTTGCACGTCGATATCCGGATGCCCGGCCTGGAACGCGGCCAGTTGCGTGAGCAACCATCCATGCGCGAACGACACCGATGTGTTGATCCGCACCGGATGGCCGCCGACCGGTTCGAGCATCTGGCTCGTGGCCTGCGCGAGCCGGCCGAGGCAGCTCGCGACGTCGACGAGGTAATGCCGCGCGCGCGGCGTGAGCCGCAACGAGCGCCCGTCGCGTTCGAACAGCTTCTGCCCGAAGAACGATTCGAGTACGCGGATCTGCTGCGCGACGGCGCTCTGGGTCACGTTCAGCTCGTCGGCGGCGAGGGTGAGGCTCTGCAGGCGGCCGGCAGCTTCGAAGCTGCGCAGCGCATTCAGGGGCGGCAATCGGCGCATCGTGAGATCGCGAAGAAAAGCTACACAGTGGGTCAAAAAATGTCGTTTGTGGCGGCCGGGGCGCCTCCCTATCATGGCGCCGACAGGAGAGAACGCCCCGATGACGATCATATCGCCACCCGACGCCCGGACAACCGGATTTCGCCACCGTCTACGCGTCCGGCGCGCGGCACGTCGTGAGACGAACCGCCCGGCCGCGGTGCCGCCCGTGCGCGGCCGCGGCGCGCTGGCGCTCGTCTGTGCCGGACTGTTCGCGGCGCTGACCGGATGCGCGACGAAAGCCGACAACGAGCGGCAGATCGGCAACGGCGGATCGCTGGTGCGCTACAGCTCGAGCCAGACCGAAGTCGACCTGACCGATGCCGAGCAGCAGACGCTGCGCATGCTCAGCGACCGCCGCTATGCGGACGCGACGCAGGCGCGCGCGCTCGACGCGGTGGCCGGCGCGCTGCGCGCACAGGGTTATGCGCCGGTGACGGTCGATCGCGATTCGGGGCTGGTGGAAGCGGGGCGCAGCGACACGCTGATCCCGAAGTGGCGTCAGCTGCTGCGCGGCGCGCTGAAGGCGCGCATCGGGATGCTGCCGACGAAGCCCGATCATGAACGCGTGGCCGCGATCGTGACGGTTCGGGCGGGGCGGGACGCGCACGTCGCGATCGTGCGGGCGCGATTCGATCGTACGGTGTGGGACAGCGCCGGCGATTCGCGTACCAAGACCGTCATGGAGCCCGAGTACTACCAGGCGTTCTTCGCGGAAGTGGACAAGGCGATGTGCGCGACGAAGTGCGAGCGGTGAGCGGGGTGCGCGCCGGCGCGTGAAAGCGTGAATGCCGGGGAGGAGGATCGCCACGGCGGCGTGCCGGCGGCGACGGTGGCGCGCCGGAGGCGGATTGCGCGGAACGGGCCCGGCATGCGCTCCGGCGTGCAACGCGGAAGGGGTCTACTTCACCGCGAACAGCGTCAGGTTCATGAAGATCTTGAACGCGTAACCGAGCGTGACGGCGCCGATCACGCCGCCGGCCCACAGGACGACGAACCACATCCAGCCGCGCATCCGCGGCCGGGGGGCCGCGGCGGCGGAGCGCTCGGCGGAATCAGTGGTGGTAGTAATGCTGGTCTTCATGGCGCACCTTGCCTCGGAATACCCAGTAACCCATCGTCGTGTAGGCGATGATGATCGGGAGGATAACCGCTGCGCCGACCAGTGTGAAGGTCTGGCTGGAGCGCGGCGCCGCGGCTTCCCAGATCGTCATCGTCTGAGGAATCGCATACGGGAACAGCGTGACGAGCAGGCCGACGTAGCCGAGCAGCACGAGCGCCAGCGCGAGCACGAACGGCGTCATGTCATGCCGGTCGCGCACCGCGCGGCGCATCCATACCGCGCACGCGGCGACCAGGAACGGCACCGGCAGCAGGCGCCAGAACAGCCCCGAATCGAACCAGCGCTGCGCGATGGCCGGGTCCTGCAGCGGCGTCCACAGGCTGACGACCGCGATGAAGCCGAGCAGCACGAGCGTCAGCGGCCACACGACGCGATGGAGGCGCCGCTGCAGGCCGCCTTCCGTCTTCGCGACGAGCCAGCAGCAGCCGAGCAGCGCATAGGTCACGATCAGGCCGAGGCCGGTCAGCAGGCTGAACGGCGTGAGCCAGTCGAAGGCATCGCCCGCGAACACGCCGTCCTTCACGTTGATGCCCTGCAGGAACGCGCCGAGCGCGATCCCCTGGAACAGCGTCGCGCCGGCCGAGCCGCCGATGAACGCCAGATCCCACAGCTGCTTCGTGCGCCGCGCCTTCGCGCGGATCTCGAACGACACGCCGCGGAAGATCAGGCACACCAGCATGAAGATCAGCGGCAGGTACAGCGCCGACAGCACGGTCGAATAGACGACCGGGAACACCGCGAACAGCCCGGCGCCGCCGAGCACCAGCCACGTCTCGTTGCCGTCCCACACGGGCGCGACCGTGTTCATCATCAGGTCGCGTTCCTTCTCGTCCGGGAAGAACGGGAAGACGATGCCGATGCCGAGGTCGAAGCCGTCGAGCACGACGTACATGAAGAGCCCCAATGCGATGATCGCGGCCCAGATTACGGTGACGTCCATAGGTTTTCTCGTATGCGGAATGGGGTGGACCCGGGGTAGGCTCAGACGGTCTCGATCAGCTCGTCGACGGCCGACATCGGGCGGCGCGCGGTGTGATCGGGGCGCGTGTCGGGTGTGTCGTCGTGCTTCACGTCGGGCAGCGCGGGGCCGGCCTTCATCAGCTTCAGCATGTAGTACACGCCGGTGCCGAACACGAGGAAGTACACGATCACGAACGTCATCATCGACAGGCTGACCTGCTGCACCGACAGCGGCGACACCGCATGCGCGGTGCGCATCACGCCATACACGACCCACGGCTGGCGGCCCGCTTCGGTCGTGACCCAGCCCGCGAGCAGCGACACGAAGCCGGTCGGGCCCATCACGAGCGCGAAGCGCTGGAACCACTTCGATTCATACAGGCTGCCGCGGCGGCGCAGGAGCCACGCGAGCGCGGCGAGGCCGATCATCGCGATGCCGAGGCCGACCATGATCCGGAAGCTCCAGAACACGACCGTCGAGTTCGGGCGGTCTTCCGGCGGGAATTCCTTCAGCCCGCGGATCTCGCCGTCCCAGCTGTGCGTGAGGATCAGGCTGCCGAGGTGCGGCACCTTCACCGCGTAGCGGGTCGTTTCCGCCTTCATGTCCGGAATGCCGAACAGGTTGAGCGCGGTGCCGCCCTTCTCGGTTTCCCACAGCCCTTCGATCGCGGCGATCTTCGCGGGCTGGTGTTTCAGCGTGTTGATGCCGTGCTGGTCGCCGATCACGGCCTGCAGCGGTGCGAGCACGAGCAGCAGCCACAGCGCCATCGAGAACATCTTCTTCACGCCCTTGTCGCGGCGGCCCTTCAGCAGGTGCCATGCGCCCGTCGCGGCCACCACCAGCGCGGCGACGATGAACGCGGCGATCGCCATGTGGAACAGGCGGTACGGGAACGACGGGTTGAAGATGATCGCGAACCAGTCGGTCGGCACGACGCGGCCGTCGACGATCTCGAAGCCCTGCGGCGTCTGCATCCAGCTGTTCGACGCGAGAATCCAGAACGTCGAGATCAGCGTGCCGATCGCGACCATCAGCGTCGCGCCGAAGTGAGCGCGGGGGCTCACGCGGTTCCAGCCGAACAGCATGATGCCGAGGAAGCCGGCCTCGAGGAAGAAGGCGGTCATGACCTCGTACATCAGCAGCGGCCCGGTGACGGCGCCGGCGAAGCTCGAGAAGCCCGACCAGTTCGTGCCGAACTGGTAGCTCATCACGACGCCGGAAACGACGCCCATCCCGAACGCGACCGCGAAGATCTTCGACCAGAACAGGCAGAGGGTTTTGTAGTACTGCTTGCCGGTTTTCAGCCAGCGATATTCGAGGACGGCGATGAAGCTGGCGAGGCCGATGCTCAGCGCCGGAAAGACGATGTGAAAGGAGACGGTGAACGCGAATTGCAGGCGGGCCAGATCGAGGGCCGAAAGAGCGGTGTCCATACCAGTTGACCGAGGCTGACGATACCCGCCGGCGGGTGCCGGCGGACCCCGGCGGACGGGCGTCGGGGTTGGCTGGAGTATGGGCCGCGATGTTGCACCGCGAAATGCGCCAACTCGTCGCAGATGTCCAGCCCGGCGCGCGCGATTCCGGGGTAAATCGTTGATTCGTATCAAGAAGGCTGCTTGCGGCGCGCGCGGCCGCGGCGTGGCGGTCTGACGCACGTGCGTCAATATGGCGCGTCGCGTCATCGGAACGGTTCGATCCGGGCGCGAACGCTGCGCGACACCGCACCCCTCGGCGCACGCGCGCGGCCGAACCGTTGCGGTGCGTTATCGCGTAACGCACCCGCCCGCGCCGGCGGGCCGCGGGTGATGGGGTCTGTCACATCGGTAACGCCGCGCAACATTGGCGTGTGCGCCCGTAATGGATGACGGATCGCGCGCGGCGTAGCGTTCGGTATGTCGGGTTCGCATCGACGAACCGCCAGCCGGAGAACGTGACGTGAATGGAATGAAGCTCGCACTGGGCGCGGTGGCCGCAGTGGCGATCGCGACGGGCGGCGTGGCGCATGCCGCCCGGGTCGGGGTCTATGTCGGCCCCGGCTACCCGTATTACTACCCCGTCGTCCCTGCGCCTTATTACTACCCGCCGCCCGTCGTCGCGGTACCCGTCGCCCCGGGGCCGCCGCCCGAGTACGTCGAGAAAGGGCAGCCGCAGGACGACGGCGACGCGAACGTCTGGTACTACTGCGACGCGTCGAAGCATTACTACCCGCATGTGAAGACCTGCAAGTCGGGCTGGCGATCGGTGCCGGCACGGCCGCAGTGACGGAGGCGCGACGATGAAATCCCTGTTTCGATCACTGCGCGTGCCGGCCGCGCTGGCGCTGGCCGGCCTGCTCGGCGCGTGCGCGTACATGCCGGCCGGGCCGAGCGTGATGGCGCTGCCCGGCACCGGCAAGTCGTTCGACCAGTTCCGTGCCGACGATGCGAACTGCCGTCAATACGCGTTCGAGCAATCGGGTGGCGTGAGTGCCGGGCAAGCGTCGACCGCGAGCGCGGTCGGCA
>NZ_QOBB01000212.1:0-11923 GCF_024704855.1 Burkholderia sp. HAN2018
CGGGTGCCGCGTGCACGCGCTCGATGCGGCGCGCGGCCGACACGGCCACCGCCGAGAACAGCACGCATGCGAACGCGAGCGCGAACCACGCGGGCTGCCAGCCGTGTACACCCTGCGCGAGCGTCGCCGGCACGAGCAGCGACGATGCGACGATGCCCCATCCGGTGCCGCCGTAGTAGAGGCCGAGCAGCAGGCCCGCGTCGCGCGGCGACGCCGACGCGAGCCGCGCGGCCAGCACGCCGCCGCTGATGAAGATCAGCGCGCTGCCGACGCCGGTCGCGAGCCGCTGCGCGAGCAGCGCGTGCATGCCGGACGTGAACCCGCACGCAGCCATCAGCAATGCGGTCAGCACGCACCCGGCCGCAAGCAGCGTGCCCGCGCGCCAGCGCCGCGACAGCAACGGAAACACGAGCGCACCGATCAGGTAGCCGGCCGCGTTCGCCGTGTTCAGCGCGCCGGCCTGCGCGAAGGTCCAGCCGAGATCGGCCTTCATCGGCGGCAGCAGCAGCGCATACGAAAAGCGCGCAAGGCCGAGCGCGATCGCGCTGCCGAGCGACAGGCCGATCGCGAGCCGCCACGCGGCCATGCGATCGGGGTCACGTTCGGGGGTATGGCGGGTCGCGCCGGTGTCCGGCTGCGACGGGCCGGCAGGCTCCGGTTGCGGCGCTGCGCGCATCGCGTGTCTCCTTTGTCGTTCGAAGCCGAGGGGGAGCGGCGCGACGGAACCGGCGTTTCGCACGCGCCGGTCCCGACTGTCCGTCGAGGCTTCCGATTCTGTCGACCGATCATACTTGAGCCGTCACGGCCAGGCACGCGCCGGCAGGCAGCACGCGCGGAACGACGGCAGCCGCTTGCCGGCGCTAGCGCGGCAATCCGGCCACGAAGGCCGTCAGCAATGCACGCCCCTCCGGCCACTGCGCCAATCCCGCTTCCGCATTCAGGTGGCCGCGCGGGCCGAGCCGCAGCGGCGTCGCGCCACGTTCGCTCGCCCATGCGATGCCGCGCCCGGACGGGTCGTACCCGTCGTCCGAACTGGCGATCGCCAGCACCGGCAAACCGCCGAAATCGCCGCCCGGCACGTTCGCGAACGCACGCGCCGCGGCCGGAAAACGCGGGCCGCCCGGATCGGGCACCGCAACGAGCCATGCGCCGCGCACGACACGCGCCGACGCCGCGCGCCAGTGCGCGAACAGCAGGCACCCCAGCGAATGGCAGATCAACACCGGCGGCGCCGCGGCTTGCGCGACGGCTTCATCCAGCGCCGCCATCCAGTCACGCAGGTCGGGGGCATCCCATGACGCAGGCGCCATGCGGATGGCGCCCGGAATCGCGGCCTCCCAGTGGCTCTGCCAATGATCCGGTCCCGAGTTGCCGATCCCCGGCACGATCACGATCGTTTGGTCCATCTCCATCTCCGTCTCCATGAACAGGCGAGCGCTCAGTCTGGTCCGCCGGAAACCGGCCGGGAATGGCAAGTCATCGGTTATTGAGACAATATGCCGATGAATTAACGGAGCGGGAGAACGGACATGTCGAATGGAGAGCTCGATCGCCTGGATCTTTCGATCCTCGAGGCACTACAGGAAAATGCGCGGATGCCGCTGTCCGAGGTGGGCCGGCGCATCGGGCTGTCGCAGCCTGCGACGTCGGAGCGCGTCAAGCGGCTGGAAGAACGCGGCATCATCGCCGGCTACGGCGCGCGCATCGACCCGGCGGCGCTGGGGTTGGGGATGATGGCCATCATCCGGCTGAAGACGACGCACGAACACATCAAGCCCGCGCTGCGCGCATTCGCCGAGATGCCGCACGTCATCGAGGTCCACCGGATGACCGGCGAGGATTGCTTCTTGCTGAAGGTACTCGTGCCGACACCGGGGCAACTGGAAACCATCATCGACGCGATTGCCCGTTTCGGCGCGGTTACGACGTCGCTGGTGCTCCGCTCCGAGCCGGTCAAACCGCTCGGCAAGGCGCTGCTCGGCTGACACGGCATCGGGCCGCCGCCACGCCCGCGCCACGATCGAGGCCATCGAATTCCCGATAAAAATTCGCCGAATGCAATGCATCGATTCCGATTCATTTCATTAAAAAAATGACCTGGAATCCGTCAGGCCATTTACCCGCGTTTTACCGCACGCGCCTCGTCAATCCCCGTTGTTTAGCACGCCGAGGCTAAAATTCTTGCAACGCATTGCATTCGTAAATTCGTCAGACTAATATCAACGCCACTCATCCGGCATTCACGAAATGCCTGATGAGGAGTGGCAAATTTTTAGCCGCGCTTTCATGTTGAAACACTCATGTTCACCACAGGAGAATTAACATGCAGGACACCCAGCAGATCGAATTGCTTGACTGGATGCAGGAAGACACGCACCCCGAGGCCATCGACATGATGGTCGAGGACGCCGTGGTGCCGTTCGGCACCGCGCTCTGGCCGGTCTGAGCGGGCCACCCGTTCTCGCGGAAGGGCCGCGGCCCTTCCGCCGCTTCCGGAGACACGCATGCTGAACCTGCACCGCGCACTCGGCTTCCACCCCGCGCTGCGCGACAAACTGGCGCGCGGCGAATCGGGAAAACTGCTGGTCGGCCACGACACCCGCAACCGCGACATCGCGTTGCGCGCATTTGCCGCCCTGCCCGATTCACTCGACGCCACGACCCTCTGCCTCGAAAGCACCCCGCCCGCCGATATCACCGCCGCACTCGATGAAGCCGACCTGTTCGTGCTGCTGTACGACTCGTCGTGCCTGCCGACACCGTCGCCGAGCGGGCCGCCGTTCCTCGCCGCGATCCGCCCGGCGATCGTCGAGCACTGGAGCAAGTCGGTGCTGTTCAAGGATTACGGCCCGCATCTCGACGAGGCGTTCGCCGAATCGCTCGACGACATCGCGGCACGCAACGGCCGGCTGATCGACGCGGCCGCGCGCGCATCGCAGATCCGCTTCATCGACGAAGCCGGGAACACGCTGACGGGCTCGCTCGCGCCGGACCAGAAATGGACGAGCGTGGACGGAATGGGCAACCTCGACGTCGTGCCCGGCGAGATCGCGACGCACGTGACCGATCTCAACGGCACGATCGTCTTCAGCGGCACGTTTCTCGGCACCGTGCCGTTCGCGATCAAGTACAAGGTGGCCGAGCGGCTCGCGACGCTGCAGGTCGAGAACAGCACGATCGTCGGTTTCGATACCGACGACACGGGCTTCCGGCGCGATTTCTCGGCCTATCTCGACCGGCATCCGAATCACCGGCGGATCGAGGAATTCGGCATCGGCACGAACCTCGGCATTCGCGGGCTATACGGCCGCAATGCGGGGTTCGAGGAACGTCATCCGGGCCTGCACCTCGGGCTCGGCGGCGGCGAAAACGGCAGCCACCATCTCGACCTGATCTTCGCGCGCGGCACGCTCGCGCTCGACGACCGGATCGTGTTCGACGGCGCGTTCGCCGTCTGATTCGCCAGTTGCGCGCTCAGGCTCCGGCGGCAGGTGTGTCGCCGAGCCACTTGAACATCACGAGGCAATCGACGAACCCGAGCCGCGCGTGACGATACGCACGCGGCAGCCGGCCGACGATTTCAAATCCCAGCTTCTGCCACAGCGCGACCGCCACCTCGTTCGTCGAGACGACCGAGTTGAACTGCATCGCGAGGAAACCGCGCTCGCGCGCAACCTGCTGCGAGTGCTCGCACATCAGGCGCGCGACGCCACGGCCGCGCGCGGCCTCGCTCACCATGTAGCCGCAATTGCACACGTGATTGCCGGGGCCGGCCGCGTTCGCCTTCAGGTAGTACGAGCCCAGTACCACGCCATCCTCCTCGGCGATCCACGTGCAGAGCGGCGCATCGAGCCATAACGCGCGCGCCGCTTCGGGTGTCGCATCGGGATCGAATGCATAGGTTTCCCGAGCAGCGACGATGGCGCGATAGGTCGGCCAGAAGCGCGGGAAATCGTCGTCGGTCATCGGGCGAATCGTGATCATGCGGGTTCTCTCTTGATTGGAATGCCGGCAGGACAGCCGGCGATCGTGGCGTGAGTCAGGAACGGCCGCCGGCCCGTTGCGCCGCGCTGCGATACGCGCCCGGCGGCACGCCGTACCAGCGCTTGAACGCCTGCGAGAAACTCGACAGGTCGCTGAAGCCGAGCCGCTCGGCCACTTCCGCGAGCGACAGGCGTGCGTCACCGAGCAGCGTCTCGGCCATCGCGCCGCGCGCCTGCGCGAGCAGCGCCCGGAACGTCGTGCCCTCCTCCTGCAGCCGGCGCTTGAGCGTACGCGGGCTCGTGTTCAGCAGCCGCGCCATGTCCTCGAGCGAGAACGGCGCGGGGCCGGGCGTCGCGCCCAGGTACTGGCGCACCATCTCCGACGTGCCCACCCGCGCGCGCCGCGCTTCGAGCAGCTGGCCGCACATCTGCTCGCACATCGACACCGTCAGCGGATTCGCGTGCGGCAGCGGCCGGTCGAGCAACGCGCGGTCGAACGCGAGGCTGTTCGCGCGCGCCGAAAAAACCGGTTCGACGCCGGCGATGCGCGGCACCGGCACGGACGGCGCGCGCGTCGCCTGCACCGTGAAGCGCGACAGCTCGAATGCGTCGCCGCCGATTTCCCGCAGCAATACGGCCGCCGCCGTCATGTCGCGCTCGACGAGGAACCGGCTCAGCGCGCCATCGAGTTCCGGCGCGCCGAAACTGAGCACGCACGTGCTGTCCTCTTCACGATACGTGATCACGGTGAACGCATAGGTGAGCGGCAGGAAGCGCATCGCCAGCGCGAGTGCGTCGCGCGCGGTCGCGCTCGCGATCAGCCCGTAGCCCCACACGCCGTACGCGGAGAAGTGGTAGCGCAGGCCGACCTCGAACCCGAGGCCCGGCGCCCGCCCGAGCGCGCGCAGCAGGTTGCCGGTCAGCCGCAGTTCCTGCGCGGCCGTCACCTCGACCTTCGGATCGTCGAGCTGAGCGTTGGCGAGCCCCGTGCCGGCCAGCAGCGTCGCGTGCGGCACGCCGCGTTCGTCGCCGAAATCGACCAGCAGCCGGGCGCTGGCCGGACTCCGGGTGAAGTCCCAGAAGCTCATGCGGAGAAACCCTCGAAGCGCCGATTTGGCCCAAATACTAAAACAATTGTCCCGAAGCAGCATTGGTGTTTTCCCATGCGGCCAGCACCATCGGCGTCATCCAGTCGTCGCCCGAACGACGCCAACGCCCCCGGAGGAGACACCATGCGACGCAGTCGCCCGACCGATCCCGCAGCCCGCTTCGCACGCCGGCGCGCCGTGCCTGCACGAACCCTTGCCCCTGCCCGGCCAAGCGCCGGCCGCCCGTGCGCGCTGCCGCACCCCGCCTGATCCATCGACCATCGGAGGACGAACCCATGAGCAGGACTTTCGACTACATCGTCGTCGGCGGCGGGTCGGGCGGCTGCGTCGTCGCCGGGCGGCTGACCGAGGACCCGGCCGTGACCGTCTGCGTGCTCGAGGCCGGCGGCCGCGGCGACGGCACGCTCGTCAACGTGCCGACCGGCGCGGTCGCGATGATGCCGACCCGCGTGAACAACTGGGCCTTCGACACGGTGCCGCAGCGCGGCCTCGGCGGGCGCATCGGCTACCAGCCGCGCGGCAAGGCGCTGGGCGGTTCGTCGGCCATCAACGCGATGGTCTATATCCGCGGCCATCGCATCGACTACGACGGCTGGGCCGCGCTCGGCAACGAAGGCTGGGCCTACGACGACGTGCTGCCGTACTTCCGCCTGAGCGAGCACAACGAGCGCTTCGACGATGCGTGGCACGGCCGCGACGGCCCGCTGTGGGTGAGCGACCTGCGCACCGGCAACCCGTTCCATGCGCGCTACCTGGAAGCGGCGCAACAGGCCGGCCTGCCGCTCACCGACGATTTCAACGGCGCGCAGCAGGAAGGCATCGGCATCTACCAGGTCACGCAGAAGCACGGCGAACGGTGGAGCGCGGCGCGCGCCTACCTCTTGCCGCACATCGGCCGCCGCGACAACCTGACGGTCGAGACCCACGCGCAGGTGCTGCGCATCCTGTTCGACGGCACGCGCGCGACCGGCGTCGAAGTCCGTCAGCACGGCGAGGTCCGCACACTGCGGGCCCGGCGTGAAGTCGTGCTCGCGGCCGGCGCGCTGCAAACGCCGCAACTGCTGATGCTGTCGGGCGTCGGCCCGGGCAGCGAGCTCCGGCAACGGGGCATCGCGGTGCACGCCGACCTGCCCGGCGTCGGCCGCAACCTGCAGGATCATCCGGATTTCATCTTCGGCTACCGCACGCGCAGCGTCGACACGATGGGCGTATCCGCGCGCGGCGGCATGCGCATGCTGCGCGAGCTCGCGCGCTTTCGCCGCGAGCGGCGCGGCATGCTGACGTCGAATTTCGCGGAAGGCGGCGGTTTCCTGAAGACCCGCGCGGACCTCGACGCACCGGACATCCAGCTGCACTTCGTCGTCGCGCTCGTCGACGATCACGCGCGCAAGCTGCACGCCGGCCACGGGCTGTCGTGCCACGTGTGCCTGCTGCGGCCGCGCAGCCGCGGCTCGGTCACGCTCGACAGCGCCGATCCGCTCGCGGCGCCGCGCATCGACCCCGCGTTCTTCGACGATCCGCGCGACCTCGACGACATGGTCGCGGGCTTCCGGCTCACGCGACGGCTGATGGAAGCGCCGGCGCTCGCCGGCTGGACCACGCGCGACCTGTTCACCGCGAACGTCGACACCGACGATGAAATCCGCGACGTGCTGCGGCGGCGCACCGACACCGTGTACCACCCGGTCGGCACGTGCCGGATGGGGCACGACGCGCTCGCCGTCGTCGATCCGCAGCTGCGCGTGCGCGGCCTGCAGGGGCTGCGCATCGTCGATGCGTCGGTCATGCCGACGCTCGTCGGCGGCAACACCAACGCACCGACGATCATGATCGCCGAGAAGGCCGTCGACCTGATCCGCGGCGTGTGCCGCACGCCCGCGCGGCCGCAGCGCGAAACCGTCAGGACAGCGACGGATACCGCTCCCGCTTCGCGCGCCGCGCACGAAGCCGTCCAGCCTGAGGAGACCCGCCATGTCGTCGCGTGACGCTGCCCACCTGACCGAATCCGCCGCACCGCTCGCGGCGATCATCATCGGCGCCGGCTTCGCCGGCATCGGCATGGCCATTGCGCTGCAACGTGCCGGCATCCACGATTTCGCGATCGTCGAACGCTCGCACGACGTCGGCGGCGTGTGGCGCGACAACAGCTACCCCGGCGCCGCGTGCGACGTTCCCTCGCACCTGTACTCGTTTTCGTTCGAGCCCAACCCGGCCTGGTCGCGCGTGTTCGCACCGCAGCCCGAAATCCATGCGTACCTCCAGCATTGCGCGCGCAAGTACGGCCTCGCGCGCTACCTGCGCTTCGGCGCCGACGTCGCGCATGCGCGTTACGACGAAGCCGCCGCGCTGTGGCGCGTCACGCTCGCCGACGGCACGACGCTCAGCGCCGCCGTGCTCGTCAGCGGCACCGGGCAGTTGAGCCGCCCCGCGATGCCCGACCTGCCCGGCATCGACACGTTCCGCGGCCGCGCATTCCACTCCGCGCACTGGGATCACGACTATGCGCTCGCCGGCAAGCGCGTGGCGGTGGTCGGCACCGGTGCGTCGGCGATCCAGTTCGTCCCCGCGATCGCCGGCGACGTGCAGCGCCTGACCGTATTCCAGCGTTCGCCGGCCTACGTGATGCCGCGCCCCGACCGCGCGTACCGCCCGTGGGAGAAGGCGCTGTTCCGCACGCTTCCGTGGGCGATGAAGCTGCATCGCGCATCGATCTACCTGCGCTACGAATCGCGCGCGATCGCGTTCACGCGCCTGCACCGGTTGATGAAGGTCGCGGTCGGCCGGCCGTTCCGCAAGCTGCTCGCGCGCGACGTGCCGGACGCCGCGTTGCGCGCACGGCTCACGCCCGACTACCCGATCGGCTGCAAGCGCATCCTGCTGTCGAGCGACTACCTGGCCGCGATGAGCCGCGACAACGTCGAACTCGTCACGCAGCGGATCCGGCGCGTGACGGAGCGCGGCATCGAGACTGTCGACGGCGTGCATCATCCGGTCGATGCCATCGTCTACGGCACGGGGTTCGCGGCGACCGAGTTCCTGTCGCCGATGCGCATCACGGGCCGCGACGGGCTCGACCTGAACGACGCATGGCGGCGCGGCGCGCAGGCGTATCTCGGGCTTACCGTGCCCGGTTTTCCGAACTTCTTCATGCTGTACGGCCCGAACACCAACCTCGGCCACAACTCGATCGTCTACATGCTCGAAAGCCAGATCGCGCACGTGATGCGCTGCCTGCACGCGATGCGGCGCAACGGCGCACGCGAGATCGACGTCGACGCGCGCCGCTACCGGCGCTTCAACGCGCATGTGCAGCAGCGGCTCGAAGGATCGGTGTGGAACAGTTGCAAGAGCTGGTATGTCGATGCATCGGGACACAACAGCACGAACTGGCCGGGCTTCACGCTGACCTACCGGTGGATCACCCGCTTCACCGGAATGTCCGCCTACCGCTTCACGCATCCGGCGCCCGAATCGGTTGCCCCGACACGCGACGTCGTAGTCGCACCGCCCGCCGGCCCGCTGGAGGCACTCACGGCCGCCTCGCTGCGCGGTTTCCTGCGCGTGGCGTTCCGGCCGCTGATCGGGCCGCCGTTCGGCGCACGCGTGCAACGCCGCGTCGTCGCGCTGCTGTCGCCGCTGATGCCCGGCACGGGCGGCACGCTGCGCTACCGTACGCACGCGCACCGCGTGCCGGTCGAAGTGGTCGCGCCGAAACGCGGCGACACGGGCGGCGCGATCCTCTATCTGCATGGCGGCGCATTCTGCCTCGGCGGGCCGCATACGCATCGCGGCGTGACGACGCGGCTCGCGAACGACGCCGGCCTGCCGGTGTGGGTGCCCGATTACCGGCTGGCCCCCGAGCATCCGGGCCCGGCCGCGCTCGACGATGCGCTGGCCGTCTATGACGCGATGCGCGCGCAGGGTCACGCTCCGCACCGGATCGCGATCGCGGGCGATTCGGCCGGCGGTGCACTGGCGCTGGCACTGGCCATCGCGCTGCGCGAGCGCGGCGAGCCGGCCGCCGCCGCGTTGCTGCTGATCTCGCCCGTGACCGATCCCGCCCTCGGCGGCGCGACGCTGGCTTCGCGCCGCCACGACGATCCGATGATCCGCCGCGGCTGGCTCGAGCAAGGGCTGCGCTGGTATCACGGCGCCGGATCGGCGGCGGCCCGCGGCCCGCTCGATACCGACCTGCGCGGTCTGCCGCCGATGCTCGTTCAGGCCGGCGACCAGGAAGTGCTGCTGTCGGACGCGCAGCGGCTGGCCAGTCACGCGCAGGCCTGCGGCGTGCCGTGCCGGCTGGAGATTCATGCGGCGCGCTGGCATGTGTTTCATCTGCAGTCGTTTTACCTGCGCTCGGCGCGGGACGCGTTGCGCACGCTGGCGGAGTTTGCGTCGGCACGCGTTGCCGCGACGGCATGACGATGCAACGGTAACGCACGAGGATTTTCCGGCGGGCGCCCCGCGCGACGCGCCCGCCGTCGGACTGTTCGCGCACTTGCCTCACGTCCCGCTCATGGCGCGTGCCCTCGGCACGCGCCATCGACACCGGCCATTCGGCCGAATCGCCACGCCAGGTGACGGATGAAAGAATGATCTTCGTCCGGGAAGCCGGTTTCGCTGCCTGCACTGCAACTGCCACGCATGCGGCGTCGTGTGTCGTCCCGACTCGCCAATGCGCGCACGCCCCTGCGCACACCACCCGGCAACTCGCACGACCGCCTCCTTTCTCATCCACCCTTTTTGTAGCTTATAAGTTACAATGCTCTCCAAGTTCGAACTTCTTCGCTACCAGCGCGACGATGGTCGCGAGCCCTTCACCGAATGGTTGAACGCCGTGCGCGACAAGCTTGCACAGGCCCGGATTCGCGAACGCCTGCGCCGCGTGCAGACGGGCAACTTCGGCGATTGCGAGCCTGTCGGCGAAGGCGTGATCGAACTGCGCGTCCACGTCGGCGCCGGCTATCGCGTGTATTTCGGGCGGTACGGCGGCGCACTGGTGCTGCTGCTGTCGGGCGGCGACAAAAGCAGCCAACCCGACGACATCAGGCGCGCCAAGGAACACTGGTCGAACTGGAAACGGAGGCAAACATGACCAAGCTCAAAGGTGCGGTATCGCACCACGACGCGGAAGTCGCCGAACTCGGCGCCGACCGCGAACTCGCAGTGGCCTATCTGCGCGTCGCGATGGAGTCGCTCGACGATCCCGACAACCGCGCGGCCGGCCTGCTCGCGCTGCGCACCGTCGCGGAAGCGTACGGCGGGCTCGGCGCGGTCGCGGCCGAAGCCGGCATCAGCCGCGAATCGCTGTACCGCACGCTGTCCCCCAACGGCAACCCGACGCTGAAAACGCTGCTCGCGGTGCTCAAGACCGTCGGCTTGCGCCTGTCCGTCGTCCCCGCGCAGCCGGCGCACGCGTAAGCGGCGCACGGCCCGCTCACGGCCTGACCATCCATACCAGCAGCATCTCGGCCGGCGCGGCCGTCGTCCCCGCCGGCGGATGCCCGATCGTCGGCTCGACCGCCAGCGCCTTCGCAATCGACGCCGCATCGTCGATCGTCGTCGAGCGCACGATCGTCATCAGCCGCGCCGGCCGATGCAGCGTCTCGCGATACAGCGCGCCGTACCACAGCGGCCGCATGCCGAGCGCGTCCTGCAACACGTACGGATAACGCCACAGCCGCAGCACGAGGCGGCTTTCCGGCTGGCCCGGATCGACGCGCACGAACACGCGGCGCGTGCTTTCGCCGTGCGTGTAACGCGGCAGCACCGGCAGCGCCTCGGCCGGCGCCTGCGGCAGCAGCCAGCGCAGCGCGGTGGCGGGCGACCACGGCGTCGCGCGCTGCCAGCCGGCCTGCGCGAGATGCCGGTCGAGCGTGTCCGATGTCGCGCTCCATTGCAGCGGCAGATACTCCTCGCGGTCGCCGCCGATCTCGGTGCGCCGCACCGGCACGCGCTGCCACCCGCCGCGCAGCCACTGGTCGACGGTCATCGCGACCACGTCGCCGACATGCGGGCGCGCCGCGCGGTCGAGCTGCCATTGCGCGGGAACCGTCCATACGCCGGCCGTCGCGAGCACCACGGTCACCGCGACGAGCGCGCCCCTCGGCTGCACATGCTCGCGCACGCGCCAGTACGCATGGGCGCCCGCCAGCAACGCGAACCAGGCCAGCCCGAGGCTCCAGCCGCCCAGCAGGCCCGACAGCCACGTGTCTCCGACATACAGCCGCGCGAAGCCGCCGAGCACGATCCACAGCACCACCGCGGTCACGACCGGAATCCGCCACGGCGCGGGCCGGTCACGCGTCAGCACCCAGCCGAGGCCACTGCTTGCGAGAATCGCGAACGCGGCTTCGGCATCGGGCAGCGGTACGTGCAGCGCGCCGGGCGGCAGGCTCGCGGGCGTCGCGCCGGGTACGCCCGCACCGAACGCCGGCACGAGCAAGACGGCGACGCCGACGGTCGCGAGCCACCACGCGGCGGTCAGCCAGCAGCGATGGATCATCAGCCAGACGAGAAACGCCGCCGCGACGATCAGCCCCGTATCGTGCCCGTGCAACACGGCAAGCGCGCGCATCACGGCGTCCACCGGCGGCGTGCGCAGGTTCTGCAGGAACGCGTACAGCGCGATGTCCGCGTGCGTCAGCGGATCGTTCGCGACGACATCCTGCACAAGGCCCGCGAACAGCCACACGCAGCCGACGAACAGCAGCGCGAGCGCGGGCACCGCGCCCGGCAGGCCGCGCACGTATGCGATCGCGCCGTGCAGCCGCGCGCCGACCCGCGGCCAGCGGTGCGCGCATGCGTGCCCCCCTTCGACGAGCGCACGAC
>NZ_QOBB01000213.1:0-11924 GCF_024704855.1 Burkholderia sp. HAN2018
GCGAGCGCGCGATCGTCCACCCGCCGCGCGATGCCGCCGGCATCGGTCCAGTCGGCGTCCAGGCCGGCCGCGTGCGCGAGGGTCGAGATCGAAACGTCGGTCGTCATGATCGGCTCTGCCCGTTCGCGCGATGATGCCGCGCATCGTGATTGACCGCACCGTCCCGCCACGCGATGCACGCGCGCGGCGGCAGCTTCAGGTCGGTCAGCCGGTCGCGGGCGCGCGGCGGCGTCTCGAACACGATCTTGCCGACCGGTAGTTCGGGCAGTGCCGCGTCGAGCGAGCCGAGATTCAGCGCGATCGACAGCGTGCTGCCGTCGCCGAGGCGCCAGCGCGCGACGAGCGCCGCAGGGTCGCCGTCGCCCGCGAGCAGGTCGACGCCGAGTGCCCGCGCACCCGGCAGATGCGGCGTCACGAGCACCGCGCGCACCGTCAGCGCGCTGCGGTAGAAGCGCTGCCACGCGGCCGCATCGGGCCAGTTGTCGTCCGGCGGATGGTGCGACGACGAACGGACGAACGTCGCGATGTCGTTCGGGTCGGGAATCAGGTCGCGATGCGCGGGATCGGCGAATGCGGGAAACGCCGCGAATTCGCGGCGCCGGCCTTCGCGCACCGCGTCGGCGAGCGCGCCGCGATAGTCCGTGAAGAACTGGAACGGCTGCGTGCTGCCGTCTTCCTCGCCCATGAACAGCAGCGGGATCGGCGGCGCGAGCAGCATCAGCGCGGTGGCCGCGCGCACCGCGTCGTCGTTCGCGAGCGCGCGCAGCCGCTCGCCGAACGCGCGGTTGCCGATCTGGTCGTGGTTCTGCAGGAACGTGACGAACGCGGTGGGCGGCAGGTGCGCGCTCGGCTCGCCGCGCGCGGCGCCGTCGTGCAGCGGCGACGGTTCGCCCTGGTACGCGAAACCTTCGCCGAGCGTGCGCGCGAAATGGCGCAGCGGCGCGTCGGCGTATGCGCGGTAGTAGCCGTCGCGCTCGCCGGTCAGCAGCACGTGCGCGCTGTTGTGGAAGTCGTCGTTCCACTGCGCGTCGAAACCGCCGGGGCCGAGCAGGCTCGCCGTGTTGCGTTCGTTCTCGAGCACGAGATGAAGGTGGCGTGTGTCGCCCGCAACCGCCCGCACGCGGCGCGCGAGTTCGCGCAGCCACGCGTCGTCGCCGATCGCGTGCGCGGCGTCGATGCGCAGCCCGTCGAAACGGAATTCTTCGAGCCAGTACAGCGCATTCTCGATGAAGAACGCGCTCGTCTGCGGGTGCGAAAAATCGATCGCGGGCCCCCACGCGGTCCGCCGGTCGTCGCGGAAGAAGGCGGGCGCGTAGCGCGGCAGCAGGTTGCCTTCGGGGCCGAAGTGGTTGTACACGACGTCGAGGAACACCTGCAGCCCGAGCCCGTGCGCGGTGTCGACGAGCGCCTTCAGCTCCTCGGGCCGCCCGTACGACGCGTCGGGCGCGAACGGCAGCACGCCGTCGTAGCCCCAGTTGCGCGAACCGGGGAACGCGTTGACGGGCATCAGCTCGACGGCGGTCACGCCGAGCGCGGCAATGGCCGGCAGCCGCCGCTCGACGCTCGCGTAGCCGCCGCATGCGCCGACGTGCAACTCGTACAGCACCGTCTCGTGCCACGGCCGGCCGCGCCATGCGCCGTCGCGCCAGCGATACGACGCCGGATCGACGACCTGGCTCGGGCCGTCCACGCCGCCGGGCTGGAAGCGCGACGCCGGGTCGGGCACGGTGAAACCGTCGTCGAGGCGGTAGCGATACAGCGCGCCCGGGCCGCACGGCGCGACCGTCTCGAACCAGCCGTCGCCGACGGGTGTCATCGGGATCGTGTGTTCGCTGTCGTCGTGCAGTTCGACGGCGGCCGTGCGGCTGGCGGGCGCCCAAAACCGGAAGCGCGTGCGGTCGGCATCGACGCAGGTCGCGCCGAACGACGATTCGAACGCGTGCGTGCCGGTTGGACGGTCGGAACGGGATGTCATGGCGGTCCTCAGGAGGGCGGGTCGGGCGGCACGGCGGCCACCGCGATCGCGGCTGCATGCGCGGCGACGTCGAGCCCGTCGGCCGGCCAGTTGCGCGGGCCGGCGTCGGGCGTGGCCGTGTCGACCAGCACGCGGTATTCGAGCACCGGCGCGGGCGGCGCGAACACGATCGTCTCGGACGACGCGTTCAGCATCACCAGCAGCGCCTCGGTGCGCCCGGTGCGGCCCGTGCCGACACGCCGCATCGTCAGCGCGCGGCGTTCGCGGTCCTGCCACGCGGGCACGGTCATCGCGGCGCCGCGCTCGTCGAACCAGTCGATCTCGGCCATGCCCGGTGCGGCGTCGCGGTCGCCCGACGGATAACCCGGCGCGGACATCACCGGATACATGCGCCGCAGCGCGGCGAGCCGCGACACGAAGCGCATCAGCGTCACGGCTTCGTCGCCGTGAGCGAGGTCCCAGTCGAGCCACGACAGCTCGTTATCCTGGCAATACGCGTTGTTGTTGCCGTGCTGCGTGCGGCCGAACTCGTCGCCGGCCACCAGCATCGGCGTGCCGAGCGCGGTGAACAGCGTCGCGAGCATCGAGCGCGCGACGCGCGCGCGCACCGCGCGGATCGCGGCATCGTCGGTGGGCCCTTCGGCGCCCCAGTTCGCGCTGCAGTTGTCGTCGCGGCCGTCGCGGTTGTCCTCGCCGTTCGCTTCGTTGTGTTTCGCCGAATACGAGACGAGATCGGCGAGCGTGAAGCCGTCGTGCGCGGTGACGAAATTGACCGATGCCCACGTATGGCGCCGCTGGTGGTTGAACAGGTCGGCCGACCCGGCGAGCCGCGCGGCGAGCTCCGGCCGCTGGCCCGCGTCGCCGCGCCAGAAGCGCCGCACGGTGTCCCGAAAGCGGTCGTTCCACTCGGCGAAGCCGGGCGGATGGCGGCCGAGCTGGTAGCCGCCGGGGCCGAGGTCCCACGGCTCGGTGATCAGCTTGCGCTGCGCGAGCACCGGGTCCTGCCGCAGCGCGTCGAAGAAGCCCGCGCCGGGATCGAATCCGTGCGCCTCGCGCCCGAGCGTCACGCCGAGGTCGAAACGGAAGCCGTCGACGTTGAACGCGGTGGCCCAGTAGCGCAGCGAATCCATCACCATCTGCACCACGCGCGGATGCGACAGGTTCAGCGTGTTGCCGCAGCCCGTCTCGTCGACATGAAAGCGCTGGTCGCCCGGCACGAGCCGGTAGTAGCTCGCGTTGTCGAGGCCGCGCCACGACAGCGTCGGGCCGAGCTCGTTGCCCTCGCACGTATGGTTGTAGACGACGTCGAGCACGACCTCGATGCCGGCCGCATGCAGCTGCCGGATCGCGATGCGCATCTCGTCGAGCCGCCGCGTCGCGAGATACGCGGGCTCCGGCGCGAAGAACGCGGCCGTGTCGTAGCCCCAGTAGTTGCGCAGCCCGCGGTTCACGAGCGCGCGCTGCTGCAGGAACGCGTGGACGGGCAGCAGCTCGACCGTCGTCACGCCGATCGACAGCAGGTGATCGATGAACGCGGGATGCGCGAATGCCGAGAACGTGCCGCGTTCGGGCGGGCGCAACCCGGCGCGGCGCATCGACGTGCCGCGCACGTGGGTCTCGTAGATCACCGTGTTGCGCCACGACACGCGCGGGCGCCGGTCGGTGCTCCAGTCGAACGCCTCGTCGACCACCACGCACTTCGGCATCGCGGGCGCCGAATCGCGGCGGTCCATCGACAGGTCCGCGCGATTCGAATGGACGCGATAGCCGAACAGCGCGTCCGACCAGCGGAACTGGCCGACCAGCTTGCGCGCGTACGGGTCGAGCAGCAGCTTGGTGGAATTGAAGCGATGGCCGTGCTGCGGCTGGTAGGGGCCGTCTGCGCGAAACCCGTACACGGTGCCCGGATGCGCGTTGGGCAGGTAGCCGTGCCACACCTCGTCGGTGCATTCGGGCAGGTCGAGGCGCGCGAGCTCCTTGCGGCCGGTCGGATCGAACACGCACAGCTGGATGCGCTGCGCGTGCGCGGAAAACACCGCGAAATTGGTTCCGAGGCCGTCCCAGGTCGCGCCTAGCGGATAGCTGCGGCCGGATTCGAGACGGGCGGGCAGGGCGGTCGGCATGGGGCGGATCTCCGTGTCGAGGGCGCGGGTAATCAGGCGGGGGTCAGCCACAGTGTCGCGAGCGGCGGAAGGCGCAGCAGTGCCGACCACGCCTCGCCGTGCGCGGGCACGGCCTCGGCCCACACGGCGCCGTCGTTGCCGGCGTTGGTGCCGCCGTACGGGGCGGCATCGGTGTTCAGCAGTTCGCGCCACTGCCCGGGGGCGGGCAGGCCGATGCGGTAGGCCGCGCGCGGCACCGGCGTGAAGTTGCAGACGGCGACCACGAGGTGCCCGGCGTCGTCGCGGCGCGCGAACGCGAACACGCTGTTGTCGCGGTCGTCGCCGATCAGCCAGGAGAAGCCGGCCGCGTGGCAGTCGAGCGCATGCAGCGCCGGTTCCGCCGCGTACGTGCGGTTCAGGTCGCGCACGAGCCGCTGCACGCCGCGATGCGCGGGCGCGTCGAGCAGGTCCCAGTGCGGCGTCGCGTCGTGCGCGAACTCGGCCCATTGCGCGAATTCGCTGCCCATGAACAGCAGTTTCTTGCCGGGGTGGGCCCACATGAAGCCGAAGTACGCGCGCAGCGTCGCGAGCCGCTGCCACGCGTCGCCCGGCATCTTCGCGACGAGCGAGCCCTTGCCGTGCACGACCTCGTCGTGCGACAGCGGCAGCACGAAGCGCTCGGAGAACGCGTACACGAGCCCGAACGTCATCCGGTCGTGGTGATAGCGGCGGTGCACCGGGTCTTCGCGCAGGTACGCGAGCGTGTCGTGCATCCACCCCATGTTCCACTTGAAGTCGAAGCCGAGCCCGCCGTCGCCGGTCGGCGCGGTGACGCCCGGCCACGCGGTCGATTCCTCCGCGACGGTGACGACGCCGGCCGGCGCGGCCGCACCGTGCAGCGTGTCGTTCAGCATGCGCAGGAACGCGACCGATTCGAGGTTCTCGCGGCCGCCGTGCACGTTCGGCACCCATTCGCCTTCCTTGCGCGAATAGTCGCGGTACAGCATCGACGCGACGGCGTCGACGCGGATGCCGTCGACGTGATACCGGCGCGCCCACGCGAGCGCCGACGCGGCGAGGAACGCGCCGACTTCCGTACGCCCGACGTTGAACACGCAGGTGTGCCAGTCGGGGTGCAAGCCTTCGCGCGGGTCGGCGTGCTCGTACAGCGCGGTGCCGTCGAACTGCGCAAGGCCGTGCGGATCGTCGGGGAAATGCGCGGGGACCCAGTCGACGAGCACGCCGATGCCGGCCGCATGCGCGCGGTCGACGAAGCGCGCGAAGCCGTCGACCGGCCCGAAGCGCGCGGACGGCGCGAACTGCGCGAGCGGCTGGTAGCCCCACGACCCGCCGAACGGGTACTCGGCGATCGGCATGAACTCGATATGCGTGAAGCCCATGCCCCGCGCGTACGGAATCAGCCGCTCGGCGAGCTCGTCCCACGTCGCGCTGCGGTTCATCTCGTCGGGCACGCGTTGCCACGATTCCGGGTGCACCTCGTAGATCGACCACGGCACGCGGTAGCGGTCGGCACGCGGCCGCGCGTGCATCCAGCCCTCGTCGTGCCACGCGAACGCGTCGAGCGCGGCGACGTCGGCGACCACCGACGCCGTCCGCGGCGGCGCCTCGGTCGCGCGCGCACAGGGGTCGGCCTTGTGCGGCAGCACGCGCCCGTCGGCCGCGCGCAGTTCGTACTTGTAGCACTCGCCCGCGCCGATGCCCGGCACGAACAGCTCCCACACGCCCGACGGCTGCCGCAGCCGCATCGGATGGCGGCGGCCGTCCCATGCGTTGAAATCGCCGACCACCGACACGCGCTGCGCGTTCGGCGCCCAGACCGCGAAGCGCACGCCGTCGGTGTCGTCGATGCGCAGCGGCGTCGCGCCGAGGCAGTCGAGCACCGCGGCCGGATCGCCGGCCGACAGGCGCGCGAGCGTCGCGTCGTCGAGCAGCGTGCCGAACGCGTACGCATCGTCGATCACCTGCCGCGCGTCCGGCCAGTCGACCGCGAGCAGATAGTGCGGGACGCCGCCGTTGCGCGCGATCGTTCCCGCGAAGCAGCCGGCGCGATCGACGCAGTCGAGCGTGCCGAGTTCGTCGCCGTCGGGCGACAGCACGTGCACGCCGGTCGCGCCGGGCAGCAGCGCGCGCACGATGGTGCGGCCGGTCTGCCCGTGCGGGCCGAGGCACGCGAACGGATCGGGATGACGTCCGGCGAGCAGCGCGTCGATGTCGGACCGTTCGAACAGCGTATCGGTCATCGCGTGCCTCCGTCGTCGGATGCGCCGCCGTCGTCGAGCAGCCGTTCGACCAGCGCCGCGAGCCCGCCGACCGGCACGCTCAGCCAGTCGGGGCGGTTCGCCGCTTCGTAGCACAGCTCGTACGACGCCTTGTCGATCAGGAACAGCGCGAGCAGGCGGTCGGCGTAGCGCGGATCGACGAAGCGTGCGGGCGCGAGGTCGGCGGCCGCGCGATAGCAGTCGACGAAACGGTCGGCGGCGGCCTGCCCGAAGCGGTCGAACAGCGCACGCTTGCGGCCGGCCGCCTGCGGCGGCGCCTTCTCGATCGCGAACTGCGCGGTCGCGCTCACATACGACAGCGAGCGCAGCAGGCCCGCCACGTCGCGCAGCGGATGCGACTTCGCGCGGCGGCGCTCGAGCGGGCGCGCCGGCTCGCCTTCGAAGTCGATCAGCAGCGCGTCGCCCTGCACGTCGAGCACCTGCCCCAGATGGAAGTCGCCGTGAATCCGCATGCATTGCGCGTCGAGCGTGCGCGGCACGAGTGCGCCGAGGGCCCGCACGGCCGCGTCGCGCGACGCGAGCAGCGTGTCGGCCGCCGCGCGCATCGCGGGATCGAGCGCATCGAGCCGCGTGTGCAGCACGTCGAGCGCCTGCTCGAACGACGCGATCGCGTCCGCGCACCAGCCGTCGACATGGCCGGGCGTCGCCCGCTCCGGCGCGAACGCGGGGTCGTCGGCCGGCTGCGCGAGCGCGACGTGCAGCTGGCCGAGCCGCGTGCCGATGATGCCCGCGAACGCCGCGTAGCCGAGCAGCGCTTCGGGTTCCTCGTCTGCTTCGTCGGTTTCGTCGTTGTCCGCGGCCGGCAGCGCGAGTTCGTCCACCGCGCGGCGCAGGAAGTCGAACGAGCGCGTCCACGCGTCGCCCTGGTTGTCCGCATAACGCTGCAGGATCGCGACCGTGTGCGGCGTGCCGTCCGGGTCGACGTGCACGACTTCGCCCGCGAGCGTCGCGGTGTTCGGGTAGCCGATCCGCGTCAGGTAGCGGCTCATTTCCGCTTCCGGATGCACGCCGTGCGCGACCTTGCGCACCAGCTTCAGCACGATCGCGTCGCCGATCACGAGCGAGCTGTTGCTCTGCTCGGCCGCGAGCCAGCGCACTTCGGCGTCGTCGCCGGGGTCGAGCGCGGCGAGCGCGTCTTCCGGCAGGAACGCGAGGCGGCCGCCGTCGGAGGTCGGCACCACGGCGCCGTCGCGCAGCTTGCGCAGCATCCCGCGTGCGAACGCCGGCAGCGCGAACGCGTCGGTCAGGTAGCCGATCGTGTGGCCGCGCCGCACGCGCGCGAGCGCGAGCTGCGTGAACAGCGGCTGCGAGGTCTCGCCGCCCCATGCGGCCGCGAGCGGCACGACGTAGCGTTCGACGTCGCGCTGCGCGCCCGCTTCGACCCAGGCCTCCGCATACTCGAACGGCTCGCCCGGCACCGGCGTGACGACGTTCAGCCTGGCTTCGCCGATCGTGCGGTCCTTCGACGCGAACCAGCGCCGCCGCGCGAGCCACGACGGCAGTGCATCGTGCGCGAGCGTGTGCAACTGCTCGAGGTTCGGCCGCGCCTCGCCGCGCCGCATCACGAGCGTCACGTATTCGGGCAGCGCTTCCGCGTGCGGCTGCCGCCACGACGGCTCGCGCCCATGTTCGGCGAGCACGAACCACAGGAAGCCGTACGGCGGGAAGGTGAGGAGATACGGGAGCTGGCCGATCGGCGGAAACGGGGAATCCGACGTCATCTCGATCGGTACGCGGCCCGCGAATCCGGACAGGTCGAGTTCGACGGCCTGCGACGCGCGCGACAGGTTCGCGACGCACAGCACCGGATCGTGGCCGTCCAGCTCGCGCAGGTACGCGAGCACCTTGCGGTTCTCCGGGCGCAGGAAGCGGATGGTGCCGCGCCCGAACGCCTGCGACGCGCGGCGGGTCGACAGGATGCGGCGCGTCCAGTTCAGCAGCGAATGCGGGTCGCGTGTCTGCGCCTCGACGTTGACCGCGTCATAGCCGTACAGCGAGCCCATCACCGGCGGCAAGACGAGCAGTTCGGGGTCGGCGCGCGAGAAGCCGCCGTTGCGGTCCGACGACCACTGCATCGGCGTGCGCACGCCGTCGCGGTCGCCGAGATGGATGTTGTCGCCCATCCCGAGCTCGTCGCCGTAATAGATCACCGGCGTGCCGGGCATCGACAGCAGCAGCGAGTTGATCAGCTCGATGCGGCGCCGGTCGCGTTCCATCAGCGGCGCGAGCCGGCGCCGGATGCCGAGGTTCAGCCGCGCGCGCCGGTCGCTCGCGTAGGTCTGCCACAGCAGGTCGCGCTCGGAGTCGGTGACCATCTCGAGCGTCAGCTCGTCGTGGTTGCGCAGGAACACGGCCCACTGGTTGCTCGGCGCGAGCGCCGGCGTCTGCCGCATGATGTCGACGATCGGGAAACGGTCCTCGCTCGCGATCGACATGTAGATGCGCGGCATCAGCGGGAAGTGGAACGCCATGTGGCATTCGTTCTCGTCGCCGAAATACTCCTGCACGTCCTCCGGCCACTGGTTCGCTTCGGCGAGCAGCATCCGGTTCGGGTACTCGGCGTCGATCGTCGCGCGGATCTGCTTCAGGATCGCGTGCGTCTCGGGCAGGTTCTCGTTGTTCGTGCCTTCGCGCTCGACCAGATACGGCACCGCGTCGAGCCGCAGCCCGTCGATGCCGAGGTCGAGCCAGAAGCGCATCACCTGCAGCACCTCGCGCACGACGGCCGGGTTGTCGAAGTTCAGGTCGGGCTGGTGCGAATAGAAGCGGTGCCAGTAGTACTGGCCGGCGAGCGGGTCGTGGGTCCAGTTCGACGTTTCCGTATCGAGGAAGATGATCCGCGTGCCCGCGTATTTCGTGTCGGTGTCGGACCACACGTAGTAGTCGCGGTGATTCGAGCCCGGTTTCGCGCGGCGCGCGCGCTGAAACCACGGATGCTGGTCCGACGTGTGGTTGATCACCAGCTCCGTGATCACGCGGATGCCGCGCGCATGGGCTTCGCGGATGAAGCGCCGCACGTCGGCGAGCGTGCCGTAGTCGGGATGCACGTCGCGGTAGTCGGCGATGTCGTACCCGTCGTCGCGGCGCGGCGACGGGTAGAACGGCAGCAGCCAGATCGTGTCGACGCCGAGTTCGGCGATGTAGTCGAGCTTCGCGATCAGGCCGGGGAAATCGCCGATGCCGTCGTTGTTCGAGTCGTAGAACGACTTCACGTGCACCTGGTAGATGATCGCGTCCTTGTACCACAGCGGATCGTCCGCGCAGAGCGCCGGTGCGCGGCGGCGCGCGCGGCGCCGGCGCGGCGTGCCGGCCGGCTCGAGCGAGGGGAACTGTGCGCGACGTACGTCGTCGAGGGAATCTTCGCGTTTCATCATCCATGGGCTCCCGAAATGGGCCGGGCGTCGCCCGGTTCGCGCGCCGCCGCCCGCGCGGCGCCTGGAGACGGCGTGAGCCGCCAGATCGCATACGGCCGCACGTGCGGATCGAGCGAGACGTACTGGCGATGCCCGCGCCAGGTTTCCGCGTGCGTGGCGTCCTGTTCGAGCGCGTCGAGCGGTTCGCCGTCGACGAGCCCGAAACCGCGCCACAGCGATGCGTCGAGCGTGAAGTTCGCGACCTGCGGATGCCACGGGTCGGTGCTGATCGCGACGGCGACCACGCTGTCGAACGCCGGCGTCGCCTTCACGAACACGAGCACCGCGTCGTTGTCCGCGTCGGCGAACGTGATGCCGAGATGCGTCTGCAGTGCCGGGTGAGCGCGTCGCGCGCGGTTCAGCCGCGCGATCTCGGCGCCGATGTGCGCGGCGCGGCGCCAGTCGCGCGCGCGCAGCTCGTACTTCTCCGCGTTCGCGTATTCCTCGCTGTCCGGCAGCGGCGCCGATTCGCCGAGCTCGAAGCCCGAGTACATGCCCCACGACCCGGCCAGCGTCGCCGCGAGCGCCGCGCGGATCACGAACTGCGTGCGCGGCGCGTTCTGCAGGTGGCGCGGGTTGATGTCGGGCGTGTTGACGAAGAAGTTCGGGCGGAAGAACTCGCGCGCGGGGCCGGCCGTCAGCTCGGTCAGGTAGTCGATGAATTCGCGCTTCGACTCGCGCCACGTGAAGTACGTGTACGACTGCGAGAAGCCGACTTTCGCGAGGCGATACATCATCCCCGGCCGCGTGAACGCCTCGGACAGGAACACGACGTCCGGATGCCGGCCGCGCACGTCGTCGATCATCCACGCCCAGAACGGCAGCGGCTTCGTGTGCGGGTTGTCGACGCGGAAGATCCGCACGCCCGCGTCGACCCAGAACAGGATCGCGTCGCGCAGCGCGAGCCACAGGTCGGGCAACGCATCGGGCGCGTAGAAATCGGGGTTCACGATGTCCTGGTAGCGCTTCGGCGGATTCTCCGCGAAGCGCAGCGAACCGTCGGGCCGCCACGCGAACCAGCCCGGATGCGCGGCGAGCCACGGATGGTCGGGCGAGCACTGGATCGCGAAATCGAGCGCGATCTCGAGCCCGTGACCGCGCGCGGCGTCGACCAGCGCGCGGAACGATTCGAGCGTGCCGAGCTGCGGATGCACGGCCGTGTGGCCACCGTCCGGCGAGCCGATCGCATACGGGCTGCCGACGTCGTCGGGGCCGGCCGTCAGGCTGTTGTTGCGGCCCTTGCGCGCGGTCGTGCCGATCGGGTGGATCGGCGGGAAATACAGCACGTCGAAACCCATGTCGCGGATGCGCGGCAGGTGCGCGATCACGTCGTCGAACGTGCCGTGCCGGTCCGGATCGTCGCTCGCCGAGCGCGGAAACATCTCGTACCAGCTCGAGAAGCGCGCCGCGCGGCGCTCGACGTCGACCGGGAAGGGTGTCGTGTGCGTGACGAACGGGCGGTAGCGCAGCGCCGCGAACGCATCGGCGAGCGGCGCCGCGCCGAGTTGCGCGAGCCGCGCGTCGGCCGGCGCGTCCTTGAACCCGGCGGCCAGCTGTTCCATTCGCGCGAGCGCGTGCGTGTCGAGCGGATCGGCGAGCCTGAGCGCGGTCGCGAGCAGCAGCTGCGCTTCGCGCAGTTCGAGCGTCACGTCCTGGCCGGCCGCGTCTTTCTTCGCGACATCGTCGACGAGCGACGCCCAGTCGTCGCGCCACGCGATCACGCGAAACTCATGACGGCCGAGCCGGTCGAGCGTGACGCGTGCGTGCCAGCCGTCGTTCGGTTCGGCTTCGAACGGGATTTCGCGCCAGTCGTCGTCGCCGGCGGCGCGCCACTGCAGCGCGGCCGCGAGATGCGCGTGCCCGTCGGTGAAGATCGATGCATGGACGACGAGCGTCTCGCCGATCACGCGCTTGACCGCGAAGCGGCCGCCGTCGACCGACGGCTCGACGTGCTCGATCGCGATCCGGTCGGCCGCGAGCGCGGCGGACAGCGCGCCGCGCTCGCGCGCGGCGTCGGCGCGTGTCGTGGCGGGCGGTGCCGGCCACGCATGCAGCAGCGCGTATGCGCCGGGTTCGAGCGTGAACGGTTCGAGCGCGGCGGGCGGGTTGGCTTGCGCACCGTCGTGCGTGACGA
>NZ_QOBB01000214.1:0-11849 GCF_024704855.1 Burkholderia sp. HAN2018
GCCGCGACGCGTTTCGCGGCCGGCACGACGGGCTGCGGCGCGCAGGCTTCGGACAGCACGTCCTCCGGCAGCGCGAGCACGACCGGGCCGGGCCGGCCGGCGGTCGCGACGTGGAACGCATGGCTCAGGTACTCGGGAATGCGGCGCGGATCGTCGATCTGCGCGACCCATTTCGCCATCTGGCCGAACATCCGCCGGTAGTCGATTTCCTGGAAGGCTTCGCGGTCGAGGTGCTCGCGCGCGCACTGGCCGACGAACAGGATCATCGGCGTCGAATCCTGGAACGCGGTGTGTACGCCGATCGACGCATGGGTCGCGCCGGGCCCGCGCGTGACGAACGCGATGCCGGGGCGGCCGGTCAGCTTGCCGACCGCCTCGGCCATGTTCGCGGCGGCCGCCTCGTGGCGGCAGACGACCGTCTGGATGCGCGCGGTGTCGTCCGCCAGCGCATCGAGTACGGCGAGGAAACTCTCGCCGGGCACGCAGAACACGCGTTCGACGTGATTGGCGAGCAACGCATCGACGAGCAGTCGCGCGCCGGTGGTGGCGGGCTGCTCGAGATCCTTGGAATGCGACATGGGCTGCCGTCTCCCTGGGTAGCGGGACGTACAGCTTACGCCTGTCGGCGGGGCGCCGGTACGGCGGCCGGCGAAAAGTGTCGGAACGCGGGGCGGGTCGGGCGGCGCGTCTTGCCTGCTCGCCGGGTTCGGCTGGCCGAAAGGACGACTGGTGCGCGATTGCCGGACGGTGGACAGTGGAGGCTGCCGGCATCGAGCCGGACAGGACGATCCGCTGCCACGGTCAGGCGGGCGGCGAATTGCGTCGAACCACGTGTCTTTTCGCCGCAATTGACCGGCCGCCGGCAGTGGATATCTCCGGCCTATCGCGAGCCGCCTGCATGATCACTTCGGAGTCGTGTACACACATGGATTTACATTGCCTCGGAAACACCCTAAAGTACATCCATCGTACACACGCATGGGAGATCGACATGCATACCACGAGGGTGTTTCGGAACGGCAACTCACAGGCCGTACGGATTCCGGCGGATCTTGCTTACGAGCGCAGCGATATCGAGCTCGAAATCGAACGGATCGGCGACGAAATCCGTATTCGGCCCATGCGGCGGCCGTTGACCGGCGTGCTCGAGAAGTTCGCGAAATTCGGGCCGGATTTCATGGCCGAAGGGCGTGGCGACCACGAACAGGCCGACCGCGAGGGCTTGTGATGGCGCGCTACATGCTCGACACCAACATGTGCATCTACCTGATGAAGAATCAGCCGGAACAGGTCGCGAGACGATTTGCGCAGTGCTACACGGGGGACGTCGTGATGTCGGCGATTACCTATGCCGAGCTCGAGTACGGCGTGACCGTGTGTGTACGTCCGGCCCGGGAGCGCAGCAATCTTGCCGCGCTGATCGAGGATATCCCGGTTGCGCCGTTCGACGCGCCGGCCGCGCAAGCGTACGGCCCTGTCCGCGAAGCGACCCGCGATCGGAAGAAGGATCATCTCGACAAACTGATCGCGGCGCATGCGGTGTCGCTCGACGTCGTGCTCGTGACCAACAACGAGCGGGATTTCGCGAGCTACCCGGGCGTGCGGCTGGAGAACTGGCTGAGCGACTAGCGTGCCCGGCAGGCGTGACGCAACGCTCGCCATGTCCGGCGGTCATGCAGGGTATCGATTCGCCCCGCACGACCGCCGTTACTGCATCAGCACTCGACGATATTCACCGCGAGCCCGCCGCGCGACGTTTCCTTGTACTTCGTCTTCATGTCGGCGCCGGTCTCGCGCATCGTCTTGATCACCGAATCGAGCGACACGTAGTGCGAGCCGTCGCCGCGCAACGCCATGCGTGCCGCATTGACCGCCTTCACCGACGCCATCGCGTTGCGCTCGATGCAGGGAATCTGCACCATCCCGCCGACCGGGTCGCAGGTGAGGCCGAGGTTGTGCTCCATCCCGATCTCGGCCGCGTTCTCGACCTGTTGCGGCGTGCCGCCGAGCACGGCCGCGAGCGCGCCCGCCGCCATCGAGCACGCGACGCCCACTTCGCCCTGGCAGCCGACTTCCGCGCCGGAGATCGACGCATTCAGCTTGTAGAGAATGCCGATCGCGGCGGCGGTGAGCAGGAAGTCGATCACGCCCTGCTCGTTCGCGCCCGGCGTGAAGCGCGTGTAGTAGTGCAGCACGGCGGGGATGATGCCGGCCGCGCCGTTGGTCGGCGCGGTCACGACGCGCCCGCCGGCCGCGTTTTCCTCGTTGACCGCGATCGCGTACAGGTTGATCCAGTCGATCATCGACAGCGGATCCTGCAGCGCACGCTCCGGGCTGCCCGTCAGCGTGCGGTACAGCTGCGGCGCGCGGCGCTTGACCTGGAACGGGCCGGGCAGGTTGCCGTCGGCATCCGGGTTGCCGATTCCGCAGCCGCGCGACACGCACGACTGCATCACCGCCCAGATCTTCAGCAGGCCGTCGCGCGTCTCTTCCTCGGTGTGCCACGCGCGCTCGTTTTCCCACATCAGCTGCGCGATCGACTTGCCGGTCGACTCGGTCAGCGCGAGCAGCTCGGCGCCGGTGCGGAACGGGTGCGTCATCTGCTCGGCCGCGCTCAGCACCTTCGTGTTCGGCGCGCCGGCCGTCACGACGAAGCCGCCGCCGACCGACAGGTAGGTGCGCTCGACCAGCACCGCGCCGTTCGCGTCGCTCGCGCGCAGCTTCATCCCGTTCGGATGCTCGGGCAGCGCCTGGCGGTAGAACGCGATGTTCTCCTTCAGCACGAACGGCACCGGGTGCGTGCCGAGCAGCGCGAGCTTCTTCGACTGGCGGACGTCTTCCAGCCGCGCGTCGATCGTGTCGGGATCGACGGTGTCGGGCGCGTCGCCGAGCAGGCCGAGCATCACGCCGCGGTCGGTGCCGTGGCCCTTGCCGGTGGCGCCGAGCGAGCCGTACAGCTCGACCTTCACGTGGGCGGTCGCGTCGAGCATCCCGTCGCGCTCGAGGCCCTGGACGAACATCAGCGCCGCGCGCATCGGCCCGACCGTATGCGAACTGGACGGACCGATACCGATCTTGAAGAGGTCAAAGACGCTGACTGCCATTTCGATTCCTGCCTTGCTTTAAGAGTAGTGCTAGCGCGCCTGCAATGGCAGGCACGCGGCGAGCCATGCGGGCGGCGTTGGGGAAAGTTGCTGCGCGACGCGGGCATAGCGCCCGTCGAGCCGCGCGGCCAGATGAAAGAGTTCGGTGGCGTTTTTCGGGTCCCACTGCCCCGTGTAGCCCGGCAGGCCGGCTTCGCGGCGCTTCGCGTCGAACGGCACCGGCGAATTCACGAATTCCTCGTGCGTTTTCTCGCCGAGCGCGTACGGCACGAGCCAGTCGAGCGCGGCCTCCAGGGTCGCACCGTTCGTGCCGCGCTCGCGCAGCCAGTTGCGGTTGAAGCGGCGCGCGGCGAGCGCGGCCGTCACCAGCGGCTGCAGGTCGTAGACCGCGTAGTGCAGCGCATCGCGCTCCTCGAAATCCCACGTCTTGCCGTCCGGGCCGATGTTGTCGGCCAGATGCTCGACGAACAGCCGCTGCGCGGCGTTCATCATCCTGCGGTCGCCGAGCGTGAACGCGGACAGCGCGATCAGCTTGATCCGGTGGCTCTGCCAGTTGTTGCGCCAGGTGCCGGTGAGCGGGCGCTTCTGCGCGTCGATCTGCGCGACATAACCGGCGCCGAGCTTCGCGATGAACGCCGCGGTCGCGTTGCGGGTCTTCACCGGCAGCGCGCTTGCGGTCATGTCGTACGCGACGATCAGGCTGTCGAAACGCGTCTCGTCGATCGGGTTGAAGCTCGGCTGGTAGGTGCCGACCCACGCGGACAGGAAGCGGTCGACGAGCTGCAGGTAGCGCGGCGCGTTCGTCACGCGCCACGCGAGCGCGGCATCGCGCATCAGGTCGAGATCCTTCAGCGCGGCGGCGCTCTGGTCGTAGATGCCTTCGTGCGGCAGCGTGCCCTCGGTGTGCACGCGCGCCATCGCCTTCGGCTGCTCGCCGATGCGTGCGTCGACGCTGCGGATCAGCGCCTGGACGCCCGGCTCGGCCTGCGTCGTCTCGCTCGCCTGCAGGGCCGGCGCCGCGCAGAAATTCATCGCCGCGCGCGCGCTGCCGCACGCGCCGAGGCCTGCAGCGGCCAACGACAGCGACGCGACGAACATCGGCACGAAGCGGCGCGCGCGCGGCCGCCCTTGCAGTGCACCATGGCCCGGAAACATCGGACGCACCATGCGGAACTCCTTCATTGGCTGGATCGCGTGTGATGTTAGCCGGATTGGCGCACGAACGTGCACGGGTTCGAGCGGCGAACAAAAAAACCGCACGCAACCCCGGGTTGCGTGCGGTGCGGGCACCATCGGACGGCTCCTGGCCTCGTGTGCGTTATGCGTATTCCGACATCGGCACGCACGAGCAGAACAGGTTGCGGTCGCCGTAGACGTTGTCCGCGCGGCCGACCGGCGGCCAGTACTTGTTCGTGCCGAGCGACGCGACCGGGTACGCGGCCTGCTCGCGCGAGTACGCGTGCGGCCATTCGTTCGCGGTGACGACGGCCGCCGTGTGCGGGGCGTGACGCAGCGGGTTGTCCTCGCGGTCGGCGCGGCCTTCCTCGACCGCACGGATTTCCTCGCGGATCGCGATCATCGCGGCGATGAAGCGGTCGAGTTCCTCCTGCGATTCCGATTCGGTCGGCTCGACCATCAGCGTGCCCGGCACCGGGAAGCTCATCGTCGGCGCGTGGAAGCCGTAATCCATCAGGCGCTTCGCGACGTCGTCGACGGTGATGCCGCTCGATTCCTTGATCGGGCGCAGGTCGAGAATGCACTCGTGCGCCACCAGCCCGCCCGGGCCCGAATACAGCACCGGGTAGTGCGGCGCGAGGCGCTTCGCGATGTAGTTCGCGTTGAGGATCGCGGTTTCCGTCGCGGCGGTCAGGTTCTTCGCGCCCATCATCGCGATGTACATCCACGAGATCGGCAGGATCGACGCCGAGCCGTACGGCGCGGCCGACACCGCGCCGATGCCGTTTTCGTCGCGCGAGTAGCCGGTCGAACGCTGGTTCGGCAGGAACTTCGCGAGGTGCGCGCCGACCGCGACCGGGCCGACGCCCGGGCCGCCGCCGCCGTGCGGGATGCAGAAGGTCTTGTGCAGGTTCAGGTGCGACACGTCGCCGCCGAACTGGCCCGGCGCGGTCAGGCCGACCATCGCGTTCATGTTCGCGCCGTCGACGTACACCTGGCCGCCGTGCGCATGCACGATCTCGCAGATCTCGCGGACGTTCTGCTCGAACACGCCGTGCGTCGACGGATACGTGATCATGATCGCCGCGAGGTCCTTCGCGTGCTCGTCGGCCTTGGCCTTGAGATCGGCGATGTCGACGTTGCCCTGCGCGTCGCAGGCGACGACCACGACCTTCATGCCGGCCATATGCGCGGAGGCCGGGTTCGTGCCGTGCGCGGATGCCGGGATCAGGCACACGTCGCGGTGCGCTTCGCCGCGCGATGCGTGGTAAGCGTGGATGATCAGCAGGCCCGCGTACTCGCCCTGCGAGCCGGCGTTCGGCTGCAGCGACACGGCCGCGTAGCCGGTGGCCGCGACGAGCATCTGCTCGAGCTGGTCGATCATCTCGCGGTAGCCGACGGTCTGCTCGGCCGGCGCGAACGGATGGATGCCGCCGAATTCGGGCCACGTGACCGGCAGCATTTCCGACGTCGCGTTCAGCTTCATCGTGCACGAGCCGAGCGGGATCATCGAGCGGTCGAGTGCGAGATCCTTGTCCGACAGGCTGCGCAGGTAGCGCAGCATTTCGGTTTCGGAATGGTGGCGGTTGAACACGTGGTGCGTCAGGTACGCGCTCGTGCGCTCGAGGCCGGCCGGCAGCGCGGCAACGCCGGCAAGGCCCGCGTCGAGGGCATCGACGGCCGGGGCGGTGCCGCCCGCGGCCTGCGCGAACACGGCGAGGAGATCAGCGAGGTCGTCGCGCGTCGTCGTTTCGTCGACCGACACGCCGACTTGCGTGTCGCTCACGCGGCGCAGGTTGATGCGCTTGGCCTTCGCGAGTTCGTGGACCTGCGCGGTGCGCGCGCCGGTATCGATCGTCAGCGTGTCGAAGAACGTGTCGTTGACGGTCGCGAAGCCGAGCTGCTTCACGCCGGCGGCGAAGAGGGCCGCGATGCGGTTCACGCGCAGCGCGATCGTCTTCAGGCCGTGCGGGCCGTGGTAGACCGCGTACATGCTGGCCATGATCGCGAGCAGCGCCTGCGCGGTACACACGTTCGAGGTCGCCTTCTCGCGGCGGATGTGCTGTTCGCGCGTCTGCAGCGCGAGGCGCAGCGCGGGCTTGCCCTGCGCGTCGACCGTCACGCCGACGAGGCGGCCTGGCATCTGGCGCTTGAATTCGTCACGCACCGCGAGATACGCGGCGTGCGGGCCGCCGAAGCCCATCGGCACGCCGAAGCGCTGCGTGTTGCCGATCGCGACGTCCGCGCCCCAGTCGCCGGGCGGCGTCAGCACGGTCAGCGCGAGCAGGTCGGCCGCGACGACCACGTGGCCACCGGCCGCGTGGATCGCTTCGGTGAGCGCGCGGTAGTCGCGCACGTCGCCGTTCACGCCCGGGTATTGCAGCAGCACGCCGAACGCATTCGCCTGCGCCGCGTCGGCGGCCGGGCCCGTCTTGACCTCGATGCCGACCGGCAGCGCGCGCGTGCGGATCACTTCGAGCGTTTGCGGCAGCACGTCGTCGGCGACGTAGAACACGTTCGACGCCGGCTTGCCGGTGCGTTGCAGCAGCGTCATCGCTTCAGCGGCGGCGGTGGCTTCATCGAGCAGCGACGCGTTCGAGATCGCGAGGCCCGTCAGGTCGGCGACCATCTGCTGGAAGTTCAGGAGCGCCTCGAGGCGGCCCTGGGAAATTTCGGGCTGGTACGGCGTGTAGGCCGTGTACCACGCCGGGTTTTCGAGCACGTTACGCAGGATCACGGCCGGCGTGTGCGTGTCGTGGTAACCCTGACCGATATACGAGCGGAACACCTGGTTCTTGTCCGCGAGAACCCGCAGCGCGGCGAGGGCTTCGGCCTCGCTCTTCGGCTGCGCGAACGGGCCGAGCGGCAGCGTTTCGGCGCGGCGGATCGAGGCCGGGATCACGGCGTCGATCAGGGCGGCGCGCGACGCGAAGCCGAGCGTGTCGAGCATGGCCTGCTGGCTGGTGGCGTCGGGGCCGATGTGGCGTTCGGCGAACGCGTCGTGCGTTTCGAGCGCGGCGAGCGAGAGGGGCGTGCGGTTCATCAGGCGGTCCGGGTGTTCGAGCTTCATGGCGTGACTCTGGTCCCGCGCGGGCCGGCCGGCGGCCGGCGTCGCGCGGTTCGGGTAAGGGAATTAGTCGATCAGCTTGCTGTAGGCGGCGGCGTCGAGCAGGCCGTCGGTCGATGCGCCGTCGGCGAGCTTGATCTTGAACAGCCACGTGTCGTACGCGTCGCTGTTCACTTCTTCCGGCGTGTCGACGGCGTCCGCGTTGATCGCGACCACCTCGCCCGACACCGGCGAATAGATGTCCGACGCGGCTTTCACCGATTCGACGACGCCGATCGCGTCGCCCGCCTTCACCTGCTTGCCGACGGCCGGCAGTTCGAGGAAAACGATGTCGCCGAGCGTGTTCTGCGCGTGATCGGTGATGCCGACCGTCAGCGTGCCGTCGGCTTCAGTGCGGATCCACTCGTGTTCGTCGGTGTACTTCAGATCGGCCGGGACGTTGCTCATCGGATGCTCCTGATAAAAGGGTTTGTTCGTTTTGCTGGCGCGCCGCCGGGGCGCGCCGGGTGTGGTGTTGCGCCAGGCGCCATCTCCCGGCTTCCCGGGAGGCGGGCCTCCCGGCCGTTACGCAGCGAGGACCTTGCCGTTGCGCACGAACGGCAGTTTTACCACGCGCGCGGGAAGATTCTTGTCTCGAATTTGCACCTGGACCACGTCGCCGATCTGGACGGCCGCCGGCACGCGCGCGAACGCGATCGATTCCTGCATCGACGGCGAGAACGTGCCGCTCGTGATCTCGCCTTCGCCGTGCGGCGTGACGACCTTCTGGTGCGCGCGCAGCACGCCGCCCGCCTTGCCGTTTTCCTTCTGCAGGATCAGGCCGACGAACGCGGCGCGGGTGCCGTTTGCTTCAAGGGCGGCGCGGCCGACGAAGTCGCGCGGCGCGCCGAGGTCGACCGTCCACGCGAGGCCCGCGTCGAGCGGGGAGACGGTGTCGTCCATGTCCTGGCCGTACAGGTTCATGCCGGCCTCGAGGCGCAGCGTGTCGCGCGCGCCGAGCCCGCACGGGCGCACGCCGTTCTGCTGCAGCGCGTTCCACAGCGCTTCGACGTGCACGGCCGGGACGATCACTTCGAAGCCGTCTTCGCCGGTATAGCCGGTGCGTGCGACGGTGAGATCGCCGAACGGCGTGCCGGCGACCTGCGCGGCGTTGAACGGCTTCAGCTCGCTCGTCGCGGCACGCGCGGCGGGCACGGTCGCCCAGGCCTTTTCGCGGGCGTTCGGGCCCTGTACGGCGATGATCGCGAAATCGCGGCGCGGCGCGATCGTGACGCCGTAGCCGCCTTGCTCGTTCAGCTGGTTGAACCACGCGATGTCTTTCTCGGCCGTGCCGGCGTTGACGACGACGCGGAAGAATTCTTCGGTGAAGTAGTAGACGATCAGGTCGTCGATGACGCCGCCCTGCGGATTGAGCAGGCACGAGTAGAGTGCCTTGCCGGGCGTCTTGAGCTTGCCGACGTTGTTCGCGATCGCGTGCTCGAAGAACGCGCGCACGCGGCTGCCGGTGAAATCGACGACGCACATGTGCGACACGTCGAACATGCCGGCGTCGGTGCGCACGGCTTCATGTTCTTCGATCTGCGAGCCGTAGTTGACGGGCATGTCCCAGCCGCCGAAGTCGACCATGCGGGCATTGAGCGCGCGGTGCGCGGCGTTGAGCGGGGTGTGATTCAGTGCAGTCATCGAGGCCTCAGGCAAGGCGCTTGCGCGCGGATCAGAACGGCCATGTGCCGACCACCGCGGCCGACGGCCTGCGAGCGATCCGGTACATGCCCCTCTGTCCTCGATACCTGAGAGATTGCGCTGCCGGCCAGGCCTGGCGAACGCGCGCCCCTTCGGTGGGCAGCCTGCCCGCGCAGCCTATGCGCTGCGGGCTACTGCCGCTCTCCAGAGTGCGGGGAGTGTGTGGCCCGCGCGATGCACGGACGAGGTTCCCCGACGCGGTCGGTCCTTTTGCCTGAGAGTTTGCGGGTGTGCCCCTTCGGCGGCGCAACCGGCTGGAACAGCACGGTCACACGCTCTCCCGACGCGTGCGGGCGACTGTACGCGAGCAGGTGGGCCTTGTCAATTTGAGCAAAAGAATGTCGCTTCGCGACAAGCGGCGGCAACCGGTGCCGCCGCTTTTTCCGCGCCGGCGGGCGCCGGTGCGTTACTCGCCGATCGCGCGCGCGGCCGTGTCGAGTTCCTGGTTCAGCACGCGCTGCTCGTCGCCGGACAGGCCGCCGCTGTGCTGCGCGGACATGTCGTTCGCTTCCTGGCGGATCACGTCGAGGCGGTGGTGAAGCTGCGCGCCGTACGGCGGCGGGTAGTAGCCGCCGTTCACGCGCGCATCGATGCGGCGATGCAGGTTGTCGATCCGGCCCTGGATCTGCTGCATCCGCTCGTTCGCGACGACTTGCGGATTCGGCCGCGGCGGAGGGGCCGGGCGAACCGGCTGCTGCGGCTGCACGATACAGGCCGCAAGCGAGGAAACCAGGACGCAGCACGCTGCTGCGCGAATCAACCGTTGCATCAACATTCTCCAGACGGATTGGTGTCGGATCGACTTTTTCGAGAAACGCGTCAGACCGGTCGGACGCTGACTTTCGTTCCCCCGGCATTTGTAACCGAATGTTCCTGTAATCGAATCCGCCGGGCCGGCCGCGCATGCCGGCCGGCCGTGACCGGCCGGCGCGCGGTGTCAGATCGTGCGGCGCACGAACGGCAGCCGGCGGCCGTCGTGCTCGCTCTGCGCGGCGAGCTCGATGATCGTCATCACGTCGACGGCATCCTGCGTGGTGACGGGGAACGGCGCGCCGTCGCGGATCGACGCGGCGAGCGCGCGGTAGAACTCCGCGTACTGGCCGTCGAGTGTCGGCACCGGGCGTTCGAGCTCGACCTCGCCGTCGAGCACGCGCAGCAGGCCCGGCGGGTTGCCGCCGCCGAATTCGACGTCGTCCGCGGTGAGGCCGGCCTTGAGCTGGTCTTCCTGCGTGTCGAGCCCGAACTTCTGGTAGCTGCCGCGTGTGCCGTGCAGCGTGAAGCGCGCGGGTTCGATCGCCGACAGCGCGCTCGCATGCAGCGCCACTTCCTTGTCCGGATAACCGAGCTGCAGGTGCACGAAATCGGGCGCCGTGCCGTTGTCGCGACGGGTCTTGACGGTCGCGCCCACCGTTTCGGGCAGGCCGAACAGCGCGAGCGCCTGGTCGATCAGGTGCGGGCCGAGGTCGAGCAGCAGGCCGCCGCCGCGGGCGGGCTCCTCGCGCCAGCGCGTGCGCGGCGTCGGGCGGAAGCGGTCGAAGTGCGACGCGAAGTACGTGAGCCGGCCGAGCTCGCCCGATTCGACGATGCGGCGCACGGTGAGGAAATCGCCGTCCCAGCGGCGGTTGTGGAACGGCGCGAACAGCCGGCTGCGCGCGTTCGCGAGCCGCGCGAGCGCAAGCGCCTCGTCGGCGGTGAGCGTGACGGGCTTGTCGACGACCACGTGGCGGCCGGCTTCGAGCACCTGGCGCGCGAGCGCGAAGTGCGTGTCGTTCGGCGTGGCGATCACCACGCATTCGATGTCGTCGAGGCCGAGCAGCGTGTCGAGATCGGGGACGACACGCGCGCCCGGATACGCGGCCTGCGCGCGATCGGGCTGCCCCGTCGCGATCGCGGCGACTTCAGTGCGGCCGCTCGTGGCGATGACCGGCGCGTGAAACGTCGCGCCGGCGAAACCGAAACCCATCAAACCAATCCTGAGCAATGACGACATGGCAATCCCTGGCTGCGAAGGAAACTAAAGGACGGTGCGCCGAGACGGCGCGAAGACGACCGGCTATTTTGGCATGGCGCCGCCGCTCGTACCGGGGCGTTCGGGCGACACGCGCGGTGCGATGCGGCACTTGCGCAAGGAAAGCCGGCATTTTGCGCGGGCCCGCGTGCCGACCGTGCGGGGTTTTGCCTGCCGGCCCGCGCGGTGAAAGGCCGGTGCCGGGGCGCCGTGCCGCGTCATGCGGCCGTCCGGCGCAGCACGGCGGCGGCGACTTGCGTGGCCCACACCGTGCAGGCGGCGGCACCGGGGTGGAAGCCGTCGGCGGCCATCAGGTGGCGCTCGAGCGGCAGCTCGACGCGCAGGAACGTGCAGTGCGGCTGCGTGGCGGCCCAGCCGGCGAGCGCCGTGTTGAGCCGTTTCGCGCGCAACCCGAGATACCACGCGAGCGGCTGCGGCAGCGCCGGAAAGCGCTCCATCGGCGGCACCGCCGACAGGATCGCGTGGCCGACCCGGAAGCGCGTGGCGAGCAGCCGGACGAGCTCGGCCTGCTGCGCCTGCCAGCGGGCCGGCGGCACGCCGCCCGTCACGTCGTTGACGCCGAGCGACGTGACGGCCACGTCGAACGGTTGGGCCGGTTCGGCGGCGAGCCAGTCGACGAGCTCCCGCGTGGTCAGGCCCGTGCGCGCGAGCAGCTTCCAGTGCACGCGGTGCGTGGCCGCGAGCGCGTTCGCCAGCTGCCCGGACAGCGCGTCGCGCTGCGTCGCGACGC
>NZ_QOBB01000215.1:0-11796 GCF_024704855.1 Burkholderia sp. HAN2018
GGACAGTCCGCGTCGGCCGCCGGCAGCGCCGGCACCCCGGCCGCGCTGCCGCCGCACCGGCCGCGCTCGATCGACATCCACGCGCATTACTACCCGGAAAGCTTCTGCGACCTGGTCGGCGGCGAAGGCAAGCGCTTCGGCGGCTCGTTCGTGTGCGACGACACGTCGTTCACGTTCCGCACGCCCGCCGGCGGCCTCGGCCCGCTGCCGATGAAGTTCATCGACATCGACGCGCGGCTCAAGGACATGGATGCGTCCGGCGTCGACGTGCAGGCGCTGTCGCTCAGCGTGCCGATGGCGTACTGGGGCGACCGGCCGTTCAACGCGAAGCTCGCGCGCGACTGGAATGCATCGGCGTCGCGCGTCTACCAGCGGCACCCGACGCGCTTCGTCGTGCTCGCGACGCTGCCGATGCTGAACGCGGCCGACGCGATCGACGAACTCGAACGCGCCGCGCAATTGCCGGGTGTGCGCGGCGTGTACATGGGCACCAACATCGACAACCGCGATCTCGACGATCCGCTGTTCGCGCCCGTGTTCGCCCGCATCGAGCAGCTGGGCCTGCCGGTGTTCCTGCATCCGCAGCAGACGGTCGGCGGCGCGCGGCTCGGTGATTTCTACCTCAGCAACCTGCTCGGCAACCCGTTCGATACCGCGATCGCAGGCTCGCACCTGATCCTCGGCGGCGTGCTCGACCGCTACCCGACGCTGGAGATCACGTTGCCGCATGCGGGCGGCGCGCTGCCGATCCTCGTCGGGCGCCTCGACGCGGGCTGGACCGTGCGGGCCGAAACGCGCCGGCTCGCGCAGAAGCCCAGCAGCTACCTGCGGCGCTTCAGCTATGACACGGTGTCGCATTCGGGCCCCGTGCTGAACTTCCTGATCGAGAACGTCGGCGTGGACCGGCTCGTGCTCGGCAGCGACTACTGTTTCGACATGGGCTACGAGCAGCCGGTGCGCTTTCTCGACCGTGTCGACCTGAGCGCGCAGCAGCGCGCGATGATCCTCGGCGGCAATGCGGGCAAGCTGCTGCGGATCTAGCGGGCCGGCGCGCGGCGGCCTGCCCGCCGCGCTTGCACCGTCGGCGCAGCCCGCGGCCGGACATGGCAAGATCCGCAGCAGCCGTGGCCGCAGGCGCGCGGCGCCGTGCATCACGACGCCTGGCCGGCGGCGCACGCCATCGGCCGCACACCGGAGTCACCCACGATGAAGATAGTCATTGCAGGCGGATCGATCGCCGGTCTCGCGGCCGCGCTGACGCTCGACTGCGTCGGACACGACGTGACGGTCTGCGAACGCTCGCCGTCGCCGCTGCGCGGCCAGGGCGGCGGCGTGGCCGTGTTGCGCCGGATGATGGCGTTTCTCGAACAGCATGGCCGGCATTGCCGCCACGCGATCAGCGTGCCGACACACCGGCGGCGCTGGATCGATCGCGACGGCATCGTCACGCGCGACGAGCCCGAGATGCTGCCGTTTTCGTCGTGGGACGCCGTCTACCGCTCGCTGTGCGAAACGCTGCCGCACGGGCGCATCCGGTACGGCCGCACGGTCACCGGCTTCGACCAGGACGCGGACGGCGTCGACGTCCACCTCGGCGACGAGCACCTCCGCGCGGACGTGCTGATCGCCGCCGACGGGGCCGGCTCGACCCTGCGCGCGCAGCTCTTTCCCGGTTACGCGCCGTCGTTCGCCGGTTACCTCGCGTGGCGCGGGATCGTCGACGAAGCGGATTTCGACGCCGCGTCGATCGCGCCGCTGGTCGAGAACATGACGCTGCACAAGGCGCCGGGCGAGCTGTTCATGGCGTTCCTGATTCCCGCGCTCGACGGCTCGCTCGTGCCGGGCACGCGCCGCTTCAACTGGCTGTGGTATCGCAACGAAGCCGATCGCGACGCGCTGCGCCACCACCTGACCGATCGGGCCGGCCACGTCCATCACGCGTCCGTGCATCCGGGGCAGCTCGCCGACGACGTCGTCGCGACGCTGCGGCAACTCGCCGGCGAACGCCTGCCGGCCCTGCTCGCGCAACTGGTGCACGCGACGCGCATGCCGTTCAACCAGGCGATCTTCGATGCGTTGAGCCCCGCGTTCGTCGATGGCCGCGTCGCGCTGATCGGCGATGCGGCGTGCACCGTGCGCCCGCATACCGCATCAGGCACGTCGAAGGCCGCGAGCGATGCTGTGTCGCTCGCCGAAGCGCTGCCGGCGGACGCGACCGACGTCGTCGCGCGCCTCGCGCAATGGTCGGCGCGACGGCGCGACGAAGTGACGTCGCTGCTCGATAAGGGCCCGCAGCTGGCCGCGGCGTTCGGCCTCGGCACACCGCGCTGACGCGGCGGCGCCCGCGCCGGGCCGCGTCGCGGCGGGGTTCAGAACGTTTCAGCGCCGTTTCAGGAAATGCCGCCGACGCCCACGTAGACTGCCCTCCATCATCCGCCTCGCACACGATGACGCGATTGCGTCATTGCCCGCGCGGCCTCCCCATACCTGGAGCAACGACATGATCTCCGCCGCGAACCGCTGCCACCGGGCCGCCTCGCCATGGCCGGATCGCCCGGCGATGCGCCGCCGTCATCCGGCCGCGTCGACCGGAACGACCGCCACCGGCACGCGCGAGCCCGACCTTCCATCCTGCCCCGCGTGCCGCGGCAGCCGAAACCGCGCCGTCGCGCGCGGCCGGCATCCGCGCCATTGCCCCGCCGCTCGAACGATCGCCGGCGAACCGGTTCGCGTGGAGCGCGCATGAAGCACAAACGACTCTGGTTCGGCGCGGCCGGCATCGCGGTCGTCGGCCTGGCGGTCGCGATCGGCATCATGGTCAAGCCGTCGATCGCGCCGATCGATCCGCCCGCCCGCGCGTCGTTCGATCCGCAACTCGTTCGCGCCGGCGCGCGCGTGGTCGCGCTCGGCGATTGCGTCGTGTGCCACACCGCGAACGACGGCAAGCCGTTCGCCGGCGGGCTGCCGCTCGCGACGCCGTTCGGCACGATCTACGCGACCAACATCACGCCGGATGCCGATACCGGCATCGGCCGCTGGTCGCGCGACGCGTTCGCACGCGCGCTGCGCAGCGGGATCGCCCGCGACGGCCATCCGCTCTACCCGGCATTTCCGTACATCCACTTCACGCGGATGTCCGACGACGACATCACGGCCGCCTATGCGTACCTGATGACCCGCGAACCGGTGCGGACGAAAACGCCGCCGAACGACCTGATCTTCCCGCTGAACTTCCGGCCGCTGGTCGCGTTCTGGAACGTGCTGTTCCTGCGCGAAGGCGCGTACCGGCCCGACCCGTCGCAATCCGCGCAATGGAATCGCGGCAAGCTGCTCGTCGACGGCCTCGGGCACTGCGCGTCGTGCCATTCGCCGCTCAATGCGATCGGCGGCGAACAGGCCGGCAAGGCGTTCGACGGCGGCATCGTCGACGGCTGGGAGGCGCCGCCGCTCAATGCGCTCGGCAGCGCGGTCAAGCCGTGGACGCAGGCGCAGCTCGTCACCTACCTGCGCACCGGCCGCGCGAGCGAGCACGGCGCGGCGGCCGGCCCGATGCTGCCCGTCACGCGCGATCTCGCGACCGTGCCGCAGGAAGACGTCGAGGCGATCGCCGCATACATCCTGTCGATCCAGAAGCCGGCGGCCGCCCGGCCCGCGACGGCTGGTGCCGGACACGGCCCGACGACGCCCGCCGGCCAGCGCGGCGCGGTGCTGTTCCAGGCGTCGTGCGCACAGTGCCACGGGCCGGCAGCGCCGATGCAGTCGATCGGCGAACGGCCGACGCTCGCGTTCAGCACGGCCGTCGCCGCCGATACGCCGCGCAACGCGATCCAGATGATGTTCAACGGGATCGGCTGGCACGGCGAAGACACGCTGAACTACATGCCGTCGTTCATCGACCAGTACGACGACGCGCAGATCGCGGACCTCGCCGCGTACCTGCGGGAAACGTATTCCGATCGTCCCGCGTGGAGCGGCGTCGACACCCTGGCCGCGAAGCTCAGAAAGGAGGACAGCGCGCGATGATCACCCTCACCGTCAACGGCGTGCGGCACACGCTCGACATCGATCCGTCCACGCCGCTGCTGTACGCGCTGCGCAACGACCTGCACCTGCACGGCGCGAAGTTCGGCTGCGGCCTCGGGCAATGCGGCGCATGCACCGTGATCGTCGACGACAAGCCGATGTTCTCGTGCCTGATTCCGGTGTCCGCGCTCGGCGAGCGCCGCGTGCGGACCCTCGAAAGCCTCGGCACCGCCGGGCATCCGGGCAAGCTGCAGCAGGCGTTCATCGATCACCAGGCCGCGCAGTGCGGGTATTGCATCGCGGGCATGATCATGCGCGCGCAGGCGCTGCTCGAGCGCAACCCGAAACCCACCGAACACGAACTGCGCACCGAGATGGAACCGAACCTGTGCCGCTGCGGCACGCACATGCGGATCCTGGCGGCGATCCGCCAGGTCGCCGGCCTGCCCGACCCGGAGCCGGCCGCCGCGCCCGTCATGATCAGCAAGGGACTCTGATGAACCCACCCGACGACATCGACGAAAGCCGCCGGCACTTCATGGTTTCCGGCGCGCTCTTCGTCGCGTTCAGCCTCGCGCCGGTCACGCGCGCCGCCGCGCAGCTCGTGATCGCGGACGAAGGCGCCGCCGTCCACGTCGCCAAGGCGACCGAAACGCTGGCCGGCAGCCTGAAGACCAACCCGCTGCTGGACGCATGGATCAAGATCACGCCCGACGGCAAGGTCACCGTGTTCACCGGCAAGGTGGAGCTCGGCACCGGCGTGCGGACCGCGCTGCTGCAGGTGGCGGCCGAGGAGCTGAACATGAAGCCCTCGCTGATCACGTTCCTGACGGCCGACACCGGCGCATCGCCGGACGAGGGCCTGACGGCCGGCAGCCACACGATGGCCGACAGCGGCTCCGCGTTGCTGAACGCGGCCGCGCAGGTGCGCGGGCTGCTGGTCGACGGCGCGGCGAAACAGTTCGGCGTCGAGGCGCGCACGCTCACCGTCGCCGACGCGGTGATCAAGGCGCCGGACGGCCGCACGATGCGCTACGGCGACGCGGTGCGCACGGTCGACCTGCACCGCAACGCGACGCCGACGTCGCCGCTGAAGCCGCCGGCCACGTTCTCGGTGATCGGCACGTCGCTGCCGCGCGTGGACATTCCGAACAAGGTCACGGGCGGCGTCAGCTACGTGCAGGACATGGAGCTGCCCGGCATGCTGCACGCGCGTGTCGTGATGCCGCCCGTGTACGACGCGAAGCTGCTGTCGTTCGACGAAGCCGCGATCCTGAAGATGCCGGGCGTGGTGCGGATCGTGCGCAACGGCAGCATGCTCGCGGTCGTCGCGCAAGGCGAATGGCAGGCGGTCGTCGCGCAGCGCGCACTGGCCGCCGGCAGCCGCTGGTCGCCCGGCCGCGCGCTGCCCGAGCGCGGCACCGTGCACCAGGACCTGAAGCGGATCGCGACGCAGCGCATCGAGATCGCGAACACGAAGGGCAACACCGCGCCGGCCACGAAGACGCTGTCCGCGACGTTCCTGAAGAACTACCTGCTGCACGGCTCGATCGGGCCGTCGTGCTCGGTCGCGCATCTCGAGAACGGCATGCTGACCGTGTGGACCCACTCGCAGGGCGTGTATCCGCTGCGCGACGCGCTCGCCGAGATGCTGTCGATGCCGAAGGCGAGCGTGCGCTGCATCCACACCGAGGGTTCCGGCTGCTACGGGCACAACGGCGCGGACGACGTGGCCGCGCATGCGGCACTGATCGCGGCGGCGCTGCCCGGCAAGCCGATCCGCGTGCAATGGATGCGCGAGCAGGAACATACGTGGGACCACTTCACGCCCGCGATGGTCACCGAGCTCAGCGCGTCGCTCGACGCGAGCGGCCATATCGTCGACTGGAACTACGCGCTGTGGAGCAGCTCGCACAACGAACGGATCGTCAATGCGGGCCGGCTGCTGCCCGCGCGGATGCTCGAGCCGCCGTTCGTGCCCGCGCCGTCGACGCCGATGCTGCAGCCCGAGGGCGGCGGCGATCGCAACGCGATCCCGCTGTACGCACTGCCGACCATGCACATCGTCAACAACTTCTCGCCGACGATGCCGCTGCAGACCTCGGCGATGCGCTCGCTCGGCGCGCACACCAACGTGTGGGCGATCGAGAGCTTCATGGACGAGCTGGCGCACGCCGCCGGCGTCGATCCGGTCGAATTCCGGCTGCGGCACTTGCAGGATCACCGCGCGAGCCAGGTGATCAAGCTCGCCGCGACGAAATTCGGCTGGCCCCGGCCGCCGCGCGAACGCAACCGCGGCGTTGGTTTCGCGTTCGGCAAATACAAGAACCTGATGGCCTACGTCGCGATGGCGGTCGAGATCACGGTCGTGCCGGAAACGGGCCACGTGACGCTCGAGCGCGCGGAAGTGGCCGTCGACGCGGGCCAGGTCGTGTCGCCGGACGGCATCCGCAACCAGATCGAAGGCGGCATCGTGCAGGCCGCGAGCTGGACACTGTACGAGGCGCTGAAATACGATACGCAGCGCATCCGCAGCTTCGACTGGAGCAGCTACCCGATCCTGCGTTTCGGCACGGCACCGCAAAGCATCAAGGTGCACCTGATCAACCGCCCGGGCGCGCCGTTCCTCGGCGCGGCCGAGGCGTCGATGGGGCCGACCGCGGGCGCGCTGGCCAACGCGATTTTCGATGCGACCGGCCAGCGGATGCGCGAAATGCCGTTCGCGGGCGACGGGCTCAGGAAGCGCATCGACGCGTAGCGGCGGTACCCCGACATAAAAGCCGCGCCGGCATGCACCGGCGCAGGCAACGAACAGGCTGGAGATTTCCGAACGATGGATACCTTGCTTTCGATGCGCGTGTTCACGCGCATCGTCGAAACGGGCAGCTTCACGCGCGCGTCCGACACGACCGGGCTGACGACGCCGCGCGTATCCGCGCTGCTGAGCACGCTCGAACAGCATCTCGGCTGCCGGCTGCTGAACCGCACCACCCGCCGGATCTCGCTGACCGAGGACGGACAGGCCTACTACGAGCGCTGCATCGGCGTGCTGCGCGAGATCGACGACATGGAGGCGGCCGTCTCGCAGGCGCGCAACGTGCCGCGCGGCCGCCTGAAGGTGAACCTGCCGCCGGCGATGGCCAAGCAGATCATGGTGCCCGCGCTGCCCGAGTTTCTCGCCGCGCATCCGGGCATCTCGGTCGAACTCGGCGTGACCGACCGGCAGATCGACCTCGTCGGCGAAGGCGTCGATTGCGTCGTGCGCATCGGCGCGCTCGACGACTCGGGGCTGGTCGCGAAACGGATCGGCAGCCTGACCACCTGCACGTGCGCGGCGCCCGCGTATCTCGAGCGCTGCGGCGCGCCCGAAACCGTCGACGATCTCACGCAGCACATCGCGGTCAGCCACATGTCGGCCGATACGGGCCGGCCGCGGCCGTGGGACTACGTGGTCGACGGCGAAACGCGCATCATGCAGATGTGCGGCACCGTCGCGGTCAACGATGCCGACACCTACATCGCATGCGGCCTCGCCGGCATCGGCCTGATCAAGACCTCGCTGTACCTGGTCGAGCCGTACCTGCAATCGGGGCGCCTGCGCGAGGTGCTGACCGATTTCAACACGCCGCCGCGGCCGATCTCGATCCTGTATCCGCCCAACCGGCATACGCCCGTCAAGCTCAAGGTGTTCGTCGACTGGCTCGCCGGGCTGTTCGCGCAGATTCCGACGCTGCAGGGGCAGCGCCGCTGACGCCCGCCGTCGATGCCCGTCGCTGAAACCGCGCGGCCGCGCCCGCGCGCGCACCGCATCGATCAAGTGAATTAAGACGCGGTTTAGGACTATTCAGTCCGCCCGATCCAGACTGCTCTCAGGGGCCTTGCGATCCGCGATATCCGCGCCGGAGGCCCGTTTCGAGAGGCCCGACATGACGATCGCGACCGCCGGCCCGTCCGTCCAGGACGTTTTCGATGTCCTCGACCCCGCGTTCGCGCACGCGCCGCCTCGCAGCGGCCGCCCTCGCCCTCGCCGACATGCGGCTCGCGACCGGTCTCGGCCTCGCCCCCTCACATGAATCCGCACGCGCTCCGACCCCTTTGCGTGGCACGCAAAGCTCGATTGCGCGCCGGCCGTATTCCCTTGTTATCGATCGATCAATAACCTTGACGGCAATGCGGCGGCTTGCGTTTCGCCGCGGCGAACACCGGAACAACCGAACACCCGTATCCCATCACGCCCGCCCGACGACCGGGCACCCGACATCTCTTTCGAAGGAGTCGACCATGTCAGCAGAATCCACCCAGCTCGCTGCCCACGGGCACGCAGCCAAGCTCACGCAGGGCCTCATCCTGCTGTTCGCGTTCAGTTGCGGCGCGATCGTCGCGAACCTGTACTACGCACAGCCGATCACCGAACTCATCGCGCCCAGCCTGCACATGTCCGGCGCAACCGCGAGCCTGATCGTGTCGCTGACGCAGATCGGCTACGCGTTCGGCCTGTTCTTCATCGTGCCGCTCGGCGACCTGCTCGAGAACCGCAAGCTGATGATCGTCACGGCCGTCGTGTCGATCGCGAGCCTCGCGGCGGCGGCCGTCGTGCAGACGCCCGGGCTGTTCCTCGCGATCTCGCTGCTGATCGGCTTCAGCTCGGTCGCGGTGCAGATCCTGGTGCCGCTCGCCGCGCACCTCGCGCCCGACCATTCGCGTGGCCGCGTGGTCGGCACGATCATGGGCGGGCTGCTGCTCGGCATCCTGCTCGCGCGCCCGCTGTCGAGCGTGGTGGCCGACGCGTTCGGCTGGCGCTTCGTGTTCGCGGCCGCCGCGGTGCTGATGACGCTCGTGACCGCCGTGCTCGCGCTGACGATCCCGTCGCGCCAGCCCGATCACCGCGCGACCTATTTCGAGCTGATCGGCTCGCTGCTGCACCTGGTCCGCACGATGCCGGTGCTGCGCCATCGCGCGTTCTACCAGGGCCTGATGTTCGCGTCGTTCAGCCTGTTCTGGACCGCCGTGCCGGTCGAGCTCACGCGCCACTACGGGCTGTCGCAATCGGCCATCGGCCTGTTCGCGCTGGTCGGGGCGATCGGCGCGACGTCGGCCCCGGTCGCCGGCCGCCTCGCCGATGCCGGCCACGGCGTGCGGGCGACGCTGATCGCGCTGGTTGCCGGCGCGCTGTCGTACGCAGTCGCGCTGATCCACGGCGCCGGCCTGTACGGCCTCGTCGTCACCGGCATCGTGCTCGACTTCGCGGTGCAGATGAACATGGTGCTCGGCCAGCGCGAGATCTATGCGCTGCACGCGGCAAGCCGCAACCGGCTGAACGCGCTGTACATGACGAGCATCTTCGTCGGCGGCGCGATCGGCTCCGCGCTCGCGAGCCCGCTGTACGAACACGGCGGCTGGCCGCTCGTGGCCGCGGTGGCCGGCGCGTTCCCGGTCGTCGCGCTCGCCCACTACCTCGCGATCGGGCGTCCGCACGCACGACGCCACGCCCAGTCCTGAACCGGCGCCGGCACCGGTTCACGCGCGGCGCCCTCCGGGCCGCTCGCGCGCCGGAACGCTGCCGGCACGTTACCCCCGTCTTTCTTTCCCGAACTTTCCGCAGGGCCCGCCGCCTGACCGGTCGCCACCACGCGACACGCGGCGCCGCCCTGCCTCACGCAAAAAGGAATCCATCATGTCTTCCCTGCTCAGCCGCTACGACCTGCGCGGCCTGCCGCTTCCCAACCGCGTCGTGATGGGGCCAATGACGCGCTCGCGCGCGCCGTCGCGCGGCCAGCCGACCGAACTGATGGCCGAGTACTACGCGCAGCGCGCGTCCGCCGGCCTGATCGTGACCGAGGCGACCAACGTCAGCCCGGCTTCCGCCGCGTTCGAACTGACGCCGGGGCTCGTCACCGACGAGCAGGCGGCCGGCTGGAAGCAAGTCACCGACGCCGTGCATGCGAACGGCGGCCGGATCTTCGCGCAGCTGTGGCACGGCGGCCGCGTGAGTTCGCTGACGCTGCTCGGCGGCGACGCGCCGCTGTCGCCGTCCGGCGTCAACGACGATCTCGAGCAATTGCAGGTGTGGGCGCAGTTGCAGAACGGCTATTACACGAAGATTCACGCGACGCCGTCGCGCGCGATGACGACGGACGAGGTGGCCGACACGGTCGACGAATTCCGCGACGCGGCCGTACGCGCGATGGCGGCCGGCTTCGACGGCGTCGAGATCCACGCGGCCAACGGCTACCTGCCGCACCAGTTCCTGTCGTCGACGCTGAACCGCCGCGACGACCGATACGGCGGCTCGGTCGCGAACCGTGCGCGCTTCCTCGAGGAGATCGTCGACGCCGTCGGCGCCGTGATGCCGCTCAGCCGCGTGGGCGTGCGCATCTCGCCGTACGCGAAATACAACAACGTGCGTGACGCGGATCCGGATACGACGTACGCGTACGTCGGCCGCATGCTCGACGAAGCAGGCGTCGCCTATGTGCACGCGGCGGACACCAACGGCTGGAGCGGCGAGCCCGACCTGCCGCGCATCGTCGCGAACACGCGCAAGCATTTCGGCGGCACGCTGATCGTCAACGGCGGCATCGCGCCGGATGCTGCGAATGCGCTGATCGACGCGGGCGACGCCGATCTCGTCGCGTTCGCGCGTGCGTACATCGCGAACCCCGATCTGGTCGAACGCCTTGCGGCGAACGCACCCCTCGCCGCGCCGAAGGCGGTCGGCTGGTACGGCGGCGACCGCGCGGGCTACGTCGACTATGCGCGTCACGATGCCGCGGGCGTGAGTGCGTAAGCGCCCGGGTGCGCAGGCGCGCGAGCGCCTGTGCACCCGGCTCACGCCGCCGGAGCCAGCCGGAACCCGCAGGACGCCGTCAGGCGTCCTGCCAGCGCGCGCCGAGCACGCGCCCGCAGAAATTCAGCCGGTGGAAATCCGGATCGGCGCGTTCGAGCACGTCGGCGCTCCACGTGCCGAACGTCGACGCCGGCCGGTGCGCGACGCCGCGCGCGACCGCATCGAGGAACGCGTCGCCGAAGCCTTCGCCGCGCGGGTAGGCGGCGAGCAGCGCGCGCCGCTCGTCGGCCGAATACGCGTCGAAATCGGTGGCCATCAGGTCGGTCGAGACGGCGGCCGCCAGCACGCGCGCGAGCGGCGACACGCGCGCGGCCACGCCGGGCGTCGTATGCAGCGCGATCGCGTGCCACACGTCGTCGCGCAGGCGCTGCGACGTCTGGTGGCGCAGCAGGAACGTATCGGCGGCATCGGCGCTGTCGAGCTCGTAGCGCGCGGCCGAGCGGCCATACGCGGTGCTCAGTCCCATGTTCGCGTACATCGCGGCCACGTAAAGCGCATCGGCATCGCAGGTCTCGCCGGCACGCCGCGCGGCCAGCGACGCAAGCACGAACACCCGGCTCGCATGCCCGGTGATCGCCCGCGGCAGCGACGCGCGGGCTGCTTCGGCCGCTTCGATCGCCATCGGCGTCCGCGGAATGCGGACACCGGCGACTTCGTCGTCGGCCGACGCGCACGTGTGCGCAGAACTCATCTCGTCTCCTTCTGCCCCTCGCCGGGGGCGGAAAATTGTCCATGCCTCGCGCGGCCCGCGCCGACGCAGCCGGCGCGGGCACGCCGGCGGCCGGTACGGCGTCGGCCTAATACGCGAAACCGGGGTAACCCGATGCTTCGCACTGCTCGGCGGTTTCCATCGCGGCCGCATGCAGGCGCTGCACGAACGTGCGCCCGAGCCCGCGCGCGGCACCGGCCGCCGCCGGCCGTGCTGG
>NZ_QOBB01000216.1:0-11804 GCF_024704855.1 Burkholderia sp. HAN2018
CGCGAACTCGCGGTTGCCGAGCACGGAGAAGAACGTGCCGACGGCAAGCGACAGCCGGCCGAAGAAGGACAGGTTGGATTCGGGCATGAGGTCTGGACTCCTGTGGGCTCGCGACACGGCGAGCGATCTTGCCTGGGCGCCCGGCGGCGGCGTGCGGATTGCGCACTGCCGCCGCCCGGCGCGTGATTCGGTCGCGCCCTCGCGGGTGCGGAAAACCCGTATTTTGCCCTGTGGCGGGCGAACCGGGCAGAAGTTGGGGGACAGAACATCGCGGCGCGACGGTTTCGGCCGCGCCGGCGCGCACGGCGGCCGTGCCCGGCCGCGATGCTGCAGCGCGTCAGCGCGGCTTGCGCCGCCGGGCCGCCTTCGCTTCGAAATCGCGCGACAGCATGCCGAGCGTGACTTCGCCGAAGCGCGCGAGCAGCGCCGTCTCGGCCTCCTTCAGCGTGGCCGACAGGTGCGCGTTGACGGCCTGCTCGACCAGGCATTCGGCCTCGTCGTCGGTGACGAAATCGGAGAACAGCGGCGGCTCGCCCACCGCGCCATAGACGTCGAGCAGCGTGATGTCGTCGAGCGCGACACTCAGCGCCCACCCGCCGCCATGTCCCTTCTCCGACTGCACGTAGCCGTGGTCGCGCAAGCCGCCGAGCAGGCGTCGCACGACCACCGGGTTCGTGCCCAGCATCGTCGCGATCGTCTCCGACGTCAGCGGGCCGTCGGCCTGGTCCATGTGGATCAGCACGTGCAGCATGCGCGACAAGCGGCTATCGGTTCTCACGGGCGGCGCCCCTCTCTCGAAACTTTTGAAGTTGCGTGAATGATACCACCGCCCTATCATGCAACTTCTCGTGTTCCATGAGTTGGATGCCATCGGAACACGTCCTTCATTCACGCAGGTTCAGGAAAGGAGCGGGTGCATGCATGACCATCATGAAGTGATCGTGATCGGCGGCAGCTTTGCGGGGCTGTCGGCCGCGATGCAGCTTGCGCGGGCGCGCCGCCGCGTGCTCGTGATCGACGCCGGCCGGCCGCGCAACCGCTTTGCCGCGCACGCGCACGGCTTTTTCGGGCAGGACGGCAAGCCGCCCGCGCAGATCGTCGAGGAAGCCGCCGCGCAACTCGCCGCGTATCCGACCGTGCAGCGGATCGCAGGCGACGTGCGCACGGCCGAACGCGATGCAGACGGCCGCTTCCACGTGACGCTGGCCGACGGCAGCCGGGCCGGCGCCGACCGGCTGATCCTCGCGACCGGCATCCGCGACGAACTGCCCGCGCTGCCGGGGCTCGCCGAACGCTGGGGCGTCAGCGTGCTGCATTGTCCGTACTGCCATGGGTACGAGGTGAGCGGCCGGCGGCTCGGCGTGCTCGCCACGCATCCGCTGTCCGTGCACCAGGCGATCCTGATTCCGGACTGGGGCCCGACGACGTGGTTCACGCAGGGCGTGGTCGAAGCGAACCACGAAGAAGCCGCGTTGCTCGACGCGCGCGGCGTACGCATCGAGCGCTCGCCGGTCGTCGAAATCCTGGGCGACGCGCCGCGTATCGAAGCGTTGCGGCTCGCCGACGGGCAGGTCGTGCCGGTCGATGCGCTGTTCGTCGGCGCGCGTACGGCAATGGCGAGCGATCTCGCGCAGCAGCTCGGCTGTGCATTCGACGACGGGCCGCTCGGCCCTGTCGTGCGCGTCGATGCGGGGAAAGAGACGAACGTCGCCGGCGTGTTCGTGGCCGGCGACGCGTCGACGCCGATGACCAACGCGACGTTCGCGTCGGCGTCAGGCGTGATGGCCGGGGTCGCCGCGCATCGGTCGCTGATTGCCGGGCTGCGCGCGTGACGCGGCGCGCAGCCCCGGGGCACACGATCAGGACTTCGCGATGCTCTCGAGCATGTGGCGCGCATCGTTGATCAGCACGCCGAAGTCGACCGTATCCGGCGCGGTTTCGACACCGGTGATCACCGCCGTGATCACCGCCTTCGACCCGTTGTGGTACGGATACACCTGCGTGACATACGTCATGTCGCGACCATGCAGCGTGGACACGAAGTAGCTGCTGTAGATCTTGCCCGTCACGGGATCGGCCCAGCCCTGCCGCGCGGTCATCGGACGCGCGAGACGCATGAAGTTCGCGGTCACCGATTCCGAGTTGTACGGCGAATCCACCTCGAAGCGGTAGACGATTTGCAGCGACGTCAACTGCGTGCGCAGGTCAGCGTCGTTGAAGTTCGGCACCGGAAACTTGCCGATCAGCCCCTGCTGATAGGCATTGCGCGTCATCGGCTGAAACGCGACCTGATAACCCTTCGGCGATTCCTGCACGTTGAAGTTGACGTCGTACTTCACGCCCGACCCGGCGACCCCGTTGTCCGTACGCGCATGGACGACGAACGATCCGGGCGTCAGGTTCTCGAAGCGAAGCCGGTAGTACTGCGCGTTCGCGATGACCTGCACGCTGCGGCTGTCGTAGCCGACATCGCGGACGATGACCGTCGAATACGGCGCGACCTTGCGCGGCTGGATGCCGGGATCGTTCGGAATCTTCAGGACGACCGGCTTCTGGCTCGACACGTCGGTCCGGCCCGCATCGGACGTCAGCGCGCCCATGATCCCCTGGCCGGCCTGTTGAAGCGGGTTCGTCGCGCCGCACGCGGCGAGCGAAGCGGCCGCGACGACGATTGCGAGGCGGCCTGCCAGGGGACGGGTAAAGACGGACTTCATAAGGTGAGAGGCTCCATTTTTTCGTTGGAATAGGTCACGGCCTTCCACGGCATGCACCGTGCTGGTCTGGACACGCTGCACAGAAAGCCGGACGTCGTCTCTATATCGGCGCAACGCGACCGTTCTTTAAGCCGTCGACACCGGCCATGTCGCCCGCGCCGCCGCCTCGATGGCTACGACGCGTGATATGCGGTTTAATGCCCTGCATCGTTCACATTAAGAGACACGAAATGCTCGACCTCGACGACCTTCGGCTCGTACGCGCGATCGGTACGTCGCGCTCGCTGGCCTCCGCCGCCCGGCTGCTCGATCTCACGCCGCCCGCGGTCACGATCCGCCTGCAGCGGATGGAAGCGCGCTTGAACGCCAGGCTCGCGGTGCGGCAGCCGAAAGGGATCGCGTTGACCGACGAAGGGCAACGGCTGTACCAGGAAGCCGTCGACATTCTCGAGCGCGTGGACGCGCTGCCGGTCAGCATTTCAGGCGACCACGGCGACGTGCGGGGCACGCTGCGCGTCGTCGCCCCGCTCGGCTTCGGGCGAAAGTACGTCGCGCGGATCGTGCGCGACCTGCAGCGCGCGCACCCGAAACTCGACATCACGCTCCACCTGTCGGACAGCCCGTTGACCAGCGCGTCGGGGGCCGACGTGGTCGTGCACGTCGGCAGCCTCAAGTCGTCGTCGTGGATCGGCTATCCGCTTGCGCCCAACGAGCGATTTCTGTGCGCGAGCCCTGCTTATGCCCGTCGCATCGAGGCATTGAACCATCCGTCCGACCTGGCCCGATACGACTGCCTGTGCCTGCGCGAGAACGACGAGGACATCCCGCGATGGCGCTTCTCGTCCGGCGGCGACGTCAAGGGTGCACCACGCCGGTCCGCCGTGATCCGCGTCACCGGCGCGCTGTCCTCCAACGACGGCACCGTCATCACCGAATGGGCGCTGGCCGGGCTCGGGATCGTCGAGCGCTCCGAGTGGGATGTCGCTCCGCTGCTCGCGAACGGCAGGCTCGTCCGGTTGCTGCCCGACTGGCACCTGCCGCCCGCGCCGGTCACGGCGCTGCTGCCGTCGCGCACCGGCCGTTCCGCGCGGCAACGGGTATTCCTCGAAGCCGCGACGCGGTTGCTGAGCCCGCCGCCGTGGCGCGGCAAGGCATGAGTGGCGCCGGGTTCGGGCTCGGGCTCGCGCGATCCGGTCGATTAAACGGTGTTTAATGCCGTATTAGCGTTGCGTTAAACACGCGGCCCGTCGACGCGTCTACAGTGCTCGCACCGGCAACATTCCGAGGCAACGCATCGTGGACCTTCAAACCCTCAACACCCCGGCCGCCCTGATCGACGTCGGCCGCATGCGTCACAACATCGGCCGCATGCAGGCACACCTGGATGCGCTCGGCGTGAGGTTCCGGCCGCACGTCAAGACCACCAAATGCACGCACGTCGTCGATGCCCAGATCGCCGCGGGCGCGCAAGGCGTCACGGTGTCGACGCTCAAGGAAGCCGAACAGTTTTTCGCGCACGGTATCCGCGACATCGTCTATGCGGTCGGCATGGTGCCCGCGAAGCTCGGCCAGGCGCTCGCGCTGCGCCGGCAGGGCTGCGACCTGAAGCTGGTCACGGACAGCCTGCCGGCTGCACACGCGATCGCCGAATTCGGGCGCGCGCATGGCGAGCGCTTCGAAGTGTGGATCGAGGTCGACGTCGACGGCCACCGCTCGGGGATCCCGCCCGACGCGGGCCTGCTGATCGACGTGGGCCGCGCGCTGGTCGACGGCGGGCTCGTGCTCGGCGGCGTGCTGGCGCACGCGGGCTCGAGCTACGAATACAGCACGCCCGAAGCGCTGGCGGCCATCGCCGAACAGGAGCGCAGCCGCACCGTGCGCGCGGCAGAACGCCTCCGGGCCGCCGGGCTGCCCTGCCCGGTCGTGAGTATCGGCTCGACACCCACCGCGCTCGCGGCGCGACACCTCGACGGCGTCACCGAGGTGCGTGCCGGCGTGTATGTGATGTTCGACCTCGTGATGCACAACATCGGCGTGTGCGACCTGTCCGACATCGCGCTGTCGGTACTGACCACCGTCATCGGGCACCAGGAAGAGAAAGGCTGGGCGATCGTCGACGCAGGCTGGATGGCGATGAGCCGCGACCGCGGCACGCAGCGTCAGGCGCGCGATTTCGGCTACGGGCAGGTCTGTACCGAACACGGCGACGTGCTCGGCGACTACGTGATGAGCGCCGCCAACCAGGAGCACGGGATCGTGTCGCGCGCGGGCGCGCCCGACTCCGGCATCGCGCACCGGTTTCCGATCGGCACCCGCCTGCGCATCCTGCCGAATCACGCGTGCGCCACCGGTGCGCAACATCCCGAGTATCAGGCGATCGGCGACGACGGCAGCGCGCAGGCGTGGCCGCGCTTCTACGGGTGGTGAGCCGAACCGCGCGCCCGCACCGTGTCGCCGATGCATTGACTATTTGTCCAAATCTGGACAAGATTTAAACACCTTCGTTTTGCGTTGCGCCGAAAGCGCTTGCCCGAACATGCCGACAGACGCCCGACTCCTGCTTCTCGACCGCGATGCCGTCGAACCCGCCCTCGAGGCCGCGCAAGTGACGGCGGCGGTTCGCGAAGCCTTCGTGTTGCACAGTCAACGGGCCGGACGCGTGTTTCCGGTGGTTCGCGAGAAGCTGCACACGGGCGGCGTATTCGGGATCAAGTCGGGCGACGTCGCGCGCCAGGAACTGCTCGGCTTCAAGGCGGCCGGGTTCTGGCCCGGGAACCGGGCGCTCGGCGGCGAACCGCATCAGGCCACCGTCGCGCTGTTCGATCCGGCCACGGGCCGCCCGCTGTGCATCATGGACGGCAATGCGATCACCACCGCGCGAACCGGTGCCGCCGGCGGCCTCGGGCTGCAACTGCTCGCGCGGCGCGACAGCACGCGAATCTGCGTGTTCGGCACGGGCGTGCAGGCGCGCGTCCAGCTCGACTACGCGCTCGGGCTGCTGCCGCAACGGTGCACGGTGCGGTACGTGAACGTCAGCGGCGAGCCCGACCCGGAGTTCGAATCGGCGTTCCGGGAGCGATGCACGATCGGCGTGGCACGCGACCGGAACGACGCGGTGGCCGATAGCGACTTGGTCATCACGGCAACACCGGGCGGCGGCGCGCTGTTCGATGCGGATGCGGTTCGGCCGGGCACCCACCTGACCTGCGTCGGCGCCGACACGGCCGGCAAGCGCGAGCTTCCGGCAGGCGTGCTGGAACGCGCGCGCATCGTCGTGGACGATCACGATCAGGCACGCAGCATCGGCGAGTGCCAGTGGGCGCCGGATTTGCCACGCACTGAAATCGGTGACATCCTCGCCGGAACCGCGTCGCTCGACCGCGCGCCGCACGAGATCACCGTCTTCGACATGACCGGGCTGGCGCTTCAGGACCTGACCGTCGCCCGCTTCCTGTATCGACAGGCCCTCGAAAACGGCACCGGAATTTCCATTCCGTGGCCGTGGTAAACGAAACCCTCTCGTCAACCGCCATGCGTCTCGCCAAAGTTTCCGCCCTCTCGTTCGACCTGGACGACACCCTGTGGCCGTTCGGGCCGGCCGTCGTACGGGCCGAAGCGGCGCTTCACGCATGGTTGATCGAGCACGCGCCCGGTACCGCGCGCGTGCTGTCCACGCAGCAGGCGCTGAGCGGGTTGCGTGAGGAATACGAACGATTGTGCCCCGGGCTCGCCGGCGATTTCCGTGCGATGAGGATCGGATCGATCCGGCTTGCGCTGGAGCGTGCGAACGAGGATGTCGCGCTCGCCGAGCACGCGTACGCGGCGTTCTTTGCCGCGCGCAACCGGGTCGAATTCTATGACGATGCGTTGCCCGCGCTCGCGTGGTTGAGCGCGCGGTTTCCGTTGATCGCGGTGACCAACGGCAACGCCGACCTGCAAATGACCGGCGGCGGCGAATACTTTCGTGCGACGCTCAGCGCGCAGGCGTTCGGGGTCGCGAAGCCGGAGCCCGGGATCTTCCATGCGGCGGCGGAAACGCTCGACGTGCAGCCGGCGGAACTGCTGCACGTCGGGGACGACTATCACCTCGATATCGTCGGTGCGTTGAACGCGGGGCTTCAGGCAGCGTGGGTGGTTCGCGACACGCATCCGGAACCGGAACGTGTGCAGCAGCAGGCCGCCGCGCCGCACCTTACGCTCAACGACCTGTCGATGCTGTGTCGCGCGCTCGGCGGGCCTGACGACGTAGCGTGAGCGTATGCGCCTGCGCGCGCGACGCACGCTTTAACGCCATGACACGCGGCCGGCAGGCATTCGCCCACTGCGCAAACGGAACGGCCGGCCTGGCCGATGCGGCCCATGGCCGGCCGCCGCACGCTCACGCCGCCTTGCGCGCGTCCGCGATCCGCTGCGGCGCCTTCGGCCGCGCATACAGCCGTTCGAGGTACGCCCGCAGCTGCGGGAACGATTCGATCAGGTTGCATTCGCCGGCCCAGTCGATCAGGTAAGCCGTCACGCAATCGGCCACCGTCAGCGTGTCGCCGACGATGAACTCGCGCCCTTCCAGATGCTTGTCCAGAATCGCGGCCATCGTCCTGAAATCCTCGCGCGCCAGCTCGATGTCGGCCGGCGAGCGCTTCTCCGGCGGATAGAGGAACGAATGCCGCGTGATCCGCCACAGCGGCTGCTCGAGCTCCGTCACCGCGAACATCACCCACCGGTAGGCCTGCGCGCGCAGCGCCAGATCGACCGGCAGCAGCGCCTTCTCCGGGTACTTGTCCGCGAGATACAGCACGATCGCGGCCGATTCGGGAATCACGAGGTCGCCGTCCACCAGCACGGGCACCTTGCCGGCCGGATTGAGGCGCAGGAATTCGGGCCGCTTGTGCTCGCCCTGGAGCAGGTTCACCGAGACGAACTCGAAGTCGGCATCCAGCTCCTTCAGCCCCCACAGCGCGCGCTGAGTGCGGGTGCCGGCAAATCCGTAAAGCTTCATCGCCAGTCTCCATCCAGAATGTCGGAAATTTCCGCATGCCGGCCACGGCGCCTCGCCGATCCGCAACGCCTGGCCTCGCTCGTCGTTTACGCGCCGGGAATCGCCAGCACCGGCATCACGTCGATCGCCACACCCGGGAACAGCGTGAAATGCGGATGGCCTTCGAACAATGCAGCGGCCGCGTCGTGCGACGCCGCCCGCACGACGGTAAAGCCGCTCATCGCGTTCGCCGTGTCGGTGACGCCGGCCGCATCGATCGTCTTCGTCTTGCCGAGCGGCCCGCCCATCTCGACGATCGCGTCGCGATTGCGGTCGACCCAGGCATGCCACGCGGCGATGCCGTCGCGCTCGCGCGTGCGCCGCTCGTCATCCGGCAGCGCCAGCCAGGCCTTCATGGCCGGGCTATCCTTGGCGCCGAGAAATACCGCGAGATACAACTGCTGTTGAGCACTCATGCCGCCTCCTCCGGTGACGGGCACGACGGACTGCCGCGCCTCGACCTTGACACGATAGGTTGATATCAACACAATTGCAACATGGCACGAAAAGAAAAGCTCCCTTTCGAAACGACGCTGACGGTGCGCGATTGCTGCCTGTGCCTGCACATGCAGCGCGCGGCGCGCAATCTTGCGCGGATTTTCGACGATGTGCTGCGCCCGCTGGACCTCACCAACGGCCAGTTTTCGCTGCTGATGTCGCTGAACCGGCCGCAGCCGGCGCCGATGAAATCGGTCGCCTCGGTGCTCGCGATGGATCGCACCACGCTCACGGCCGCGCTCAAACCGCTCGAGCGGCGCGGCCTCGTCACGATCGCGCAGGACCCGGACGACCGGCGCAGCCGTCTGCTCGAACTGACGCAGGCCGGCCACGACCTGCTGGCCGAGGCATTTCCGCTGTGGCAGCAGACGCATGCCGAGATCGAACGGCCGTTCGCACCGGGGGAAGTCGATCAGTTGCGCGGCCAGTTGCGTGTGCTGTCCGTCGATCCGGCCGAACGCGGCTGAACGGAACCGGCGCGCGACTTACCGCGGCAGGCCGGCCTGCTTCCGGCCCTTCTTCGGCAACAGCAGTTGGGCGAATTCCTGCAGGAAGGCCACGGGCCCGTGCGCATGCAGCGCCTGCCCGCTGCTCAGCGCGCCGTCGATGACGGTCGCGAGCCGCAGCGCGAAGGTTTCCGGTTCGTCGACGCCCATCGCGCCCGCCAGTTCGGTCAGCCGGCGCCGCAGCTCCTGCTTGTGCGCGACGGCCACCTTGCGGGCCGGATGATTGCCGTCCGCGTATTCGGCGGCGATGTTGATCTGCGGGCAACCGCGATAGCCGGGGCGCGCGACGCGTTCACCGATCCATTGCAGCTGCGCATCCAGTTCCTCGCGCGGCGTGCGCCGGTACTGCGCGGCCACCGCATCCCAATGCGCCCAGAAATCGGCGTCCTCGCGCAGCAGGAACGCTTCGATCAGGTCGTCCTTCGTCGCGAAGTAACGATAGAGGCTCGTCTTCGCCACGCCCGCCTGCGCGACGATCAGGTCCACGCCGACCGCGCGCGTGCCCTCCCGGTAGAACAGCTCGCTGGCCGTTTGCAGAATGCGTTCGCGCGTATCGGGCGCGTTCCCTGGTGTACCTGTTTCCTTTTTCATCCCGACCCGGCCATGCTGGCCGCCCTTGCCTCAACAGTGAGCCGATCATAGCACCGCGGGATTGACGACGATACAGGTCTGCACTATAAAACAGACCGTTCTGTATCGGAGTTGATCATGGACGATCGAATGACGGTTGCAGTCTATGGCGTCACGGGTCATACCGGGCGGTTTGTCGTCGCCGAACTGGCACGGCGCGGCCTGCGCGCGATCCGCATCGGCCGCGATGCGGCGCGGCTCGCGGAAGGCGGCGGCGAAGCGTCGCTCGCGCGCGTCGCCGCGATCGACGATCCGGCCGCGCTCGACACCGCGCTGCGCGGCGCGGATACCGTGATCAACTGCGCGGGGCCGTATCTCGATACCGCGCTGCCGCTGGCCGATGCCGCACTGCGGGCCGGCATCCCCTATCTCGACCTGACGGCCGAGCAGCCGTCGGTGCTGGCGCTGGCCGAACACTGCGATGCCCGGGCACGTGCCGCGGGCGTGACCGTCGTGCCGGCCGCGGCGTTCTACGGCGGCCTGGCCGACCTGCTCGTCACGGCCGTCGTGGACAAGAGCCAGCCGATCGAGCGCGTCGATATCGCGACCGGGCTCGACCGCTGGCACCCGACGCGCGGCACGCGCGCGACGGGCGAACGCAACCGCGCGGTACGGCTCGTGCAGCAGGACGGAAAGCCGACGCCGGTGCCGTCGACCGCACGCGAACGCGCATGGCTGTTCCCGCCGCCGATCGGTCAGGTCGACGTCACGCTGCTGCCGTTTTCGGAAGTGATGACGCTCTCGCGCCACCTGCGCATCGACACGATCGAATCGTGGCTCGCGACGCTCGCGCTGCGCGACGTGCGCGATGCCGCCACGCCGCCGCCCGCGCCGACCGATGCGCTGGGCCGCTCGGCGCAGCAGTTCGCGATGGACGCGATCGTCGTGCAGGGCGGCACGACGCACCGCGCGACCGCGTCCGGGCGCGACATCTACGCGGTCAGCGCACCGATCATCGTCGAGGCCGCCGTGCGCCTGATGACGGGCAACACCGTGGTGTCACGCGGCGTGCGCAGTCTCGGCGAACTGTTCGACGCGCGCGATTTTCTCGCGGCGCTCGATTCGGTGGCAGTATCGTTCGGCACGACGACCGACCCGGTTTTCCACAAGGAGACTCAAACATGAGCAGCAACGAGAAAGGCGCGTATTTCCGGTCGCTTCACCGCGCGGGCCAGCCGCTGGCGCTATTCAACGTGTGGGACGCCGGCAGCGCGCGCACGGCGGCCGACGCGGGCGCCGTCGCGCTGGCAACCGGCAGCTGGTCGGTCGCGGCGGCCAACGGGTTCGTCGACGGCGAGCAGATGCCGCGCGCGCTCATGATGGAGGTGCTCGAGCGCATCACGCGCGCGACCGACCTGCCCGTCACCGTCGATCTCGAAAGCGGGTACGGCGAGCGGCCGGAAGATGTCGCCGAAACGATCGCGCTCAGCATCGAGGCCGGTGCGATCGGCTGCAACCTCGAGGACAGCTTTCCGGCGACGGGCGAACTGCGCGACGTCGAAGCTGCCGCAGCCCGTCTCGCGGCAGCACGGCAGGCGGCCGATCGCGCGGGCGCCGACTACTTCATCAACGCGCGTACCGACGTGTTCTTCAAGGCGCCGGCCGACACGCACGACGAGCGCCTGCTCGATGCCACGCTGGCCCGCGCACGCGCGTACGCGGCGGCCGGCGCCGACGGGCTCTTCGTGCCGGGGCTGCGCTCGCCGGCGCTCATTCGTGCGCTGACGGCCGCATCGCCGCTGCCGGTGAACGTGATGCGCGTCGCGGAAACGCCGACATTGGCCGAACTCGCGGACTACGGCGTGGCCCGCATCAGTCACGGGCCGTATCCGTACCTGCAGGCGATGAAGACGCTGGCGGAGATGGTCAGGCAGGGCGGCTAGGCGATGCATGATGAACGCCAGCCGCCGCGATCGGCACGCGCCGCCGCATGAACCGGGCCGGTTGCTGCGCGACTGGCGCGGCGTCACGCCCGCGCAGATCGCGCAGGGGCGGCGGATTTGCGACATCGTGTGCGTGCAGAACCACTACAACGTCGCACATCGCGGCGACGATGCGCTGATCGTCGCGCTCGCCCGCGACGGCATCGCCTACGTGCCGTACTTTCCGCTCGGCGGCTTCCCGCCGCTGCAGTCGTCGACACTGTCCGACGTGGCGGCGCGCGTCGGCGCGACGCCGATGCAGGTCGCGCTCGCGTGGCTGCTGCGCCGCGCGCCGAACGTCCTGCTGATTAGCGGCACGTCGTCGGCCGCGCATCTGCACGAGAACCTCGCGGCGTCCGGCCTCGTGTTGCCGGACGATGCGCTCGCGGACCTCGACCGCATCGCGGGCGCCGGCACCGCCTGACGCTCGACGAGCGGACGGCCGCCGGCGGGCCTGCACCACCGAGCGGGCCTGCCGGCCGGTCAGGACGCAGCGACG